>CAYFXP010000340.1:0-10568 GCA_964346935.1 uncultured Syntrophobacterales bacterium | reverse complement strand
TTAAACTTAAAATCCTGTGGTACTTGAGCTGGGGCGCACCGGAATTCCTCTTTGCTAACACTTTGTAGAAAATATCTCCTCTCAGGGTGCACATAGGGTGCAGAATCACCTTACAATTTATCATAATTTGGCACGATCTGATAACCTAACCCCCAGAAATCGTTGATATTCCTTATTTAGAAGCCGTTTCCCAAGCTGAAAGTCGCGGGTTCAAATCCCGTCGCCCGCTCCAATTCTCCCTCAGGATACAAGAAAGGGGCCGATGAACGAATGTTGTTTCATCGGCCCCTTTCCCCTATGACTGCTTTTCAAAGCTGATCAAGGTGTGCCCGTAACGGTGATGCGAGTAATCCGCGCCAGCTTTTTCAAAATATCGGGCCCAAAACTTCTCTATCGTGCGGTATTTGTGCGAATCTGGACTACTGGCCCCGGCCACGTAGACCCTTACACCGCTCAGGTTCGGGATGAGTCTCTTCTTTTGACGGTACCTGATTACCTTATTGATGTAATGGTTGGTGATTTTCGTGCTCGAGAAGTCATACTCCCGGGAATCCTGAATCATGTCCGAAAGGAGGACCAGAATTTTCTCCCGTTTCTCCTTATGGAAAATGGTGTCGGCAATATTCAGAGAGTTGAGAATCTCCGTCCTCGGAGTTCCTTTCTTTTGGGATAAGAGGCGCTCTACCTCCCGTCGGATCTTGTCCTTGGTCTCGGTTAGGGTTCTTTCGTATTGAATCCGGTTGACCCAGACGGATTTCTTGGGAATTTGCATGTCGACCACGGGTTTGAAGTCGATAAAGGATCGACCGGTGATCATCCCTACCACGATACGATCCCCCTGGTGCAGGTCTTCATAGATCTTCTCAAAACAATCCCTGTAGACCGTTTGGCGGGCGAGATTGGTGCTCCCCGACATGTCGACGAAAACAACCATTACGCGTGGTTTCTTCCCATTATTCCAGGATTCCCAACCGGCTTCAGCCCTTCGGTTCATGGCCCCCGCTAGGACGAAGAGGCCAATAAGCAAGCATCCCCAAAATACTTGTCTCGACCGTTTCATGTGTCCTTACCTCCTCATGGCTCATGTAACAGGTTGGCTTGCGACCGCCTGAAAACGCGTGGTCGCGGTTTCCATTTGTCTCTGGGCCTTTTCCTTCTCCAGTTCCACGCCGAGCTCGTGTTCTGTGTCAAAGGACTTGGGTTTTTCATGATCGGGACGCCGACGGTGATTGATCTTGCGATAGTAGTAGATGATTTCCTGGGCTCGTTGCTGAATCCGGTGAAGTTGCTGTTCTTCCTTTTGAAGGATTTTCTTGAACTTTCCCTCGAGGGCGCGCATATCCTTGTTGAGCTGATTGGTCCTGCGATGCAGGTGTTCCAGATGAGGGTCTTTATCATGGGCGAAGTAGGAACAGAGCGTGGCCGCGGCCAGGATGACCAAATTCAGTCCAACAAATGCGGCGCCTATGAAAGCACTGTTGCTAAAGCCGCTCCCCCCCGTCGCTGTACTGAGGTCGCCCAGATACTGGACACGGACGTAACCGATGGCAATCAATCCCCCGACGGTAAGGAAGATAAGGGATCCCACGGGGAGGGCGCTCTTCCACCACGGCGTAGACCAGCGTTTGAACAAGATACCCAGGGCATGGGCGATCCATGGAATGGCAACGGCCACGCCGACTGCCATGACCCAGGTGAAAATTTGGCTTTCCCCGAAAACGGCGAAGGCGAGGGAGTTCATGGGGATTTCACCGAGGACGAAGAGGAGCATTAAGATGTAATACTTCCCCCTTGATAGCTCCACGCTGGGCTCGCTGCGACCGATTTGGGTAGAGTGATTGTCGTAGTCCTTGGATATGCGGTCATAAGCCTTGAGCAGGGGTTTGTGTTTGCCCTTGAGGATCTCTAGTTTAGGCGCGAATTTGGCCGCAACCTGTCGAGCCTTATTGCGTGCCATGGCCATTAATTCCTGCTCGAACTGGGCGAAATTGGGATCATCCCTGCCGGGGATATTGTTCTTGGCATCCTTTACGGCGTTGCGCCAGGCTTTGAATTTGCTCACCATTTGTCTTCCCCTTTCTCATTGGAAAAATCGAGTACCGGTGGTCTCGGTACGGTGGATGGGCGCCTTCGAGCTGCTCCCATGACTTGCGAAACTTCTAGCAAAATTCAAGCCAAATTTTTTCATGCGCACATATAGGGCTTAATCGTGAGGGGGAAGAGTATTTAACAAGGCCTCCATTCAGTGTTTGCGCCGGTTTTCATGAACGATGGCAAATTGCTGAAACGTGTCTCCCAATTCATTCGGGGGTGCATCTCGGAAAAAATATCCAAAAATCGAATACCATCCTCTGGAAATCGAATACGGCCCGGGGATACTTCCTAAAGCCGATTACAGAATCGTAACAGAAACTGCTCCTAAAGGGGTTTCACCTTGACAGGGAGATTTTTTTTGTCCTATTATGTGACAAAAATTACAAGCTCCCCTGGCAATTACGGTTCAAAGCCGTACGGACCGAATTCATCCAAGGAGGTAGCTCTCCTTAAACCAAAAGAGGCCAAACTATGAAAAAGGTATTGACAGGCAATGAGGCCATAGCCCGAGGGGCCTATGAGGCGGGGGTGAGGTTTGCCGCCGCATATCCGGGAACGCCGAGTTCCGAAATTCTCGACGCCATAGCGAGGGAGTACGGGGAAATTTATGCGGAGTGGTCGCCAAATGAGAAGGTGGCTTTAGAGGCGGCTATGGGAGCTTGCTTCGTGGGTGCGAGGGCAATGGTCTGCATGAAGCACGTCGGGGTCAACGTAGCCGCGGATCCCCTGCTTACGCTGGCGTACACCGGGGTCAAAGGGGGATTGGTTCTGGTTACCGCAGATGATCCCGAACTGTATAGTTCTCAGAATGAACAGGATAACCGGCACTACTCCCGCTTTGCCAAAATCCCCATGTTGGAGCCCACCGATAGCCAAGAGGCCAAGGAGTTCGTCAAACTGGGAGTCGCCATAAGCGAGCAATTCGATACCCCTGTCATGGTTAGGAGCGTCACCCGGATCTCCCATTCGAAGACCGTCGTGGACCTGAAGGAAAGAATGGAGGGACCCGTTGCCATTGAGATCGAGAAGAATCCACCCAAGTACGTGATGTTGCCCATTTACGGGAGACAGAGGCATAAGGTTGTGGAGGAGAGATACTTAAAGTTGAAGGATTTCGTTGAGACCTTCCCGGAGAATCGGATGGAAATCAACGATAAGAGGGTTGGTATCATCACCTCCGGAATATCCTTCCAGTATGCGAAAGAGGTGTTTTCCAATTATTCATACCTTAAGCTGGGGATGTGTTGGCCCTTACCGGACAAGCTCATTGCCCGTTTTTTCGAGCACGTAGAGGAGGTGTACGTGGTCGAGGAACTAGATCCGTTCCTGGAGGGGAACATCAAGGCCATGGGGCTGCCGGTATCTAAGGGCAAGGACTTTTTCCCCATCCGAGGGGAGCTCACCCCGCTGCTGGTTGAGAAGGGAGTCTTGGAGGATCGATTTCAACCGCCCAAGCCCGTGTTTATGGAGGAATTGCCCCCGAGGCCACCCAATCTGTGCCCCGGGTGCCCCCACAGGGGCCTATTCTACGTATTGAAAAAGAGGAGGCTCTTCGTGACCGGAGATATCGGCTGTTATACCCTCGCGGCTCTTCCTCCCCTCAACACCTTAGATACCTGTGTATGCATGGGGGCAAGCGTCAGTCACGCCCACGGGATATCCAAGGTAGTTTCCGAGGAGGATCGAAAGAGGGTGGTAGGGGTTATAGGGGATTCCACATTCCTTCACGGAGGGGTAACCCCTCTCATGGATATTGGGTACAACAAGGGCACGGCGACCATTATCATTCTGGACAACCACGCTACCGCGATGACGGGCTTTCAAGAACACCCTTCCACCGGGTTCACCATCCGGGGCGAGCCGACTCATAAAGTCGACTTCTTGGCACTGGGGAAGGTCCTTGGAATCAGGAATCTGAAGAAGGTCAATCCCTGGAATATAGAGGAGACGGAAAAGGTCATCGCGGAGGAGACGGAGAAGGACGAGCCTTCCCTCATCGTCAGTGAGGGTCCCTGTGTGATGCTCAGAAAGGCCATCAAGGAATACCACAAGCCCTATAGCATCGATCCCGATAGATGTAGGGGATGTCGGACCTGTCTCAACTTAGGGTGTCCCGCCATTTCTTGGCAGCCGGTTTCCGGGGAAATGGGCGTCACCGCAGATGGAAAAAAGCGGAAGGGCATTTCAGTAATCGAGAAAACCCTCTGCCCCGGCTGCGGCCTCTGTTATCAAGTTTGTAAGTTCGACGACATTACGCCACACGAGGGGGAGGTAACGTACGGTTTCGAGTTGGCGTAGGCTCTTTGCATAAGGGGAAACACGATGAATGATGCCGTTACCAACATCCTGCTTTCCGGAGTGGGGGGGCAAGGTATCATCCTTGCAAGCGATGTCATGGCGGAGGTCTTTTTGGAGGCGGGGTTTGACGTCAAAAAGAGCGAAGTCCATGGAATGGCCCAGAGGGGAGGGAGTGTTACGAGCCATGTGAGGTTCGGCAAGAAGGTTTACTCCCCCATTATCAAGCAGGGAGATGTGGATATCCTCTTTTCCTTTGAACAATTGGAAAGCCTCAGGTGGCTCAATTACGTGAAGCCAGATGGAGTGATCGTTCTCAACAACCATAAAATAAACCCCCCGGCGGTTAACCTTGGGCAGATGGAATATCCGAAGGACGTACCGGGAATCATACGCAGGAGCTTTGATAGATTCTACTTAGTCGAGGGAACAAAACTAGCCCTTGAGGCAGGGGATATTCGAGCTGCCAACGTCGTCCTCTTGGGGACCATATCAAAGCTCTTCGATATCGAGGAATCTCTCTGGATTGAAACCGTCCTGAGGCATTTGCCCGCTAAGGTACACGAGATAAATAGAAAGGCCTTCGCCATGGGAAGGGCCCAGACCGAGGCTTAGTCTTTCGATGGAGACCCTTTATTTCGGGGGCTCGGTAGCCTGTTTTCCGAATTCCCTTTCGCTCGCTGAAAAGAATCTTGGACCATTTTAAAGTTCACTCCAGGGAATCCGGACAACGATTTGTTTCAGCGCACCCCCTCTCGAGTAGATGACGCTCACGGCCTCACGGTGTTTTCCAAAAAACTCAGGAACCTGCATTACCATCTTTGATTGCAGTGCATCTCCGTTGATGGTGATTATCCGGAGTTAGCTCGATGCAGTGGTTAGAAGCGAGGGATTTTGACCTCAACAGTACGCTGAACTCCGGTCAACTCTTTCGGTATATCAGCTTTACCGACCACTACCTGATCCATGCAGGCACTCGCCTCTTTAAAATATGGCAAAAAGGCGGGCGAATTTTTTTCGAGGGGGCAGGGGAGGAGTTCGTCTCTCGGTTTTTCCGATTGGACGATGATATGGATGAGATCTATCGCCAGATCGGAAAAGACGATTTCATCCGCAGGACCATCGAGCTCTACCGGGGTTTAAGGCTGATACGGCACGATCCGTGGGAATGTCTCGTTTCCTTCCTCTGCTCATCGGCAAAGAACATCCCCCATATTAAATGCATAGTGGAACATCTCTGCCGCCATTATGGGGCAACGGTTTCACTGGGAGACTACCGCGGTTACGGATTTCCTTCTCCGGACCGGATTAGGGGGGGTGGTGATCTGGAGAGGATCAAGGCCGGATTCAGGGCCCGATATCTCTTGGAGATAAGCAGGCGAGCCAAATCCATGGATCTCATGGCATTGGGAAGGTTGGAATATCGAGATGCCAAAAGAGAGCTCATGGCGCTTCCGGGCGTTGGGGAAAAGATAGCCGATTGTGTGCTTCTCTATTCACTCGATTTTGCCGAGGCTTTCCCCGTGGATACGTGGATAAGGAAAGCGATGCGCATGGGCTACCACGGAGGAAAAGGCCTCCCCGACAGGCGAATCCAGGAGTTCGCTCAGCGCTATTTCGGCCGATACGCCGGCTATGCACAACTATACCTCTACCATTTTGTAAGGAATCAAGGGCTGAAATGAAATTCGTGAAGAGGGTCGTTCTGGAACCCAATTTAGATAAGTGCGTTGAAGCCCTGGCGTGGGAGAAGTACTGGGGCCTCATCGATGAACATGCCCGAAGGGTCCAGACTGAGGGCATCAATCGGGAGATGGAAATGGAGATCGAGGCCTTGAGGTCCTCTTTAGAGGACATGGATGTCGGCGAATACCGGAAAAAGACCGAGGAGTTGCTGGAACCCGCCGAGAAAGTTCTCTTGGTCTTGGAGATAACGGAGGACCGGAGTATCAATGTGCGAGTGGATCACTCAAAGAGGTGACATATCCCCGCCAGGATGGGTCGAGAAAAGGGGGTTCTGCCCTTCCCGGATCCTTGTTTGATCTCACTGTGCGTACTTTTTGCGCTGGCTCAGCAGTGCCTCGGTGATCGGACTTTGGATGCATTCAATCACGACATTGATGCAAGCAGGCAACCCCGAGGCAAACGCTCTTCCTAAGGCGGGGGCAATCTCATCAGGATCTTCCACTAATTCCCCATATCCGCCCAGATCTTCCACTACCTTATCATACCTGATCAAGCCGAGTTCGGTGCCGACCACCCTGCGATCCCCATAGAGGCCGAGCTGATCGTTCTTGATCATTCCCCAGGCACAATCATTGCCAATAACAGCTACAAACGGAGTACCGTGACGGGCAGCTGTGCTGAATTCCATGATGTGGAAGCCGAAGGAACCATCCCCGCTGAGCACGATTACTTTGGCGTCGGGCCGTGCCAGTTTGGCGCCAATGCCGAAAGGAATACCCATGCTAATGGCCGCCATCGGGCCTGGATCGATGGCCTGAGCCGGTCCATGGGCGGGGATGCTACCTCGAGCCCATTGCATGATATCTCCACCATCTAACACCAGGGTAGTGTTGCGATCGACGAACTTTTCAACCTCGTTACACAGCCGAAGCGGATGGATGGGCTTGGCCGAGGATTCAAGCCAAGGCTTCCACGTATCGAGGAGGTCATGCCGGTACGAACGGACTCTCGCTACCCAGTCCCCGCGAGTGCCGGGGAGATTCGAACCGCCAGCTTCGGTTAACTGTTCCAGCACGAGCCTGGCATCGCCAACGATCCCCATTTCCAGCCGTCGGTTTCGCCCAATTTCATCGGCGTCCAAGTCGATCTCAATAAACTTCGCCTCCGGATTGAAGGCCGGTACGAGACCGTAAGCAACACGGAAATTCAACCTCTGTCCAACGAAAAGGATAACATCCGCTTCGCGGAAGGCTTTGGCTGCACCATTGAGGCGGGCGCTGGCATAACCGAAACTCAAGGGGTGATCCTCGGGAAGCATACCCCTCCCGAGGCCCATTGAAAAGATCGGGACCCCATACGTTTCCGCAAAAGCCTTAAGGGCGGGACCCGCCTTCGACCATAATACGCCTCCCCCCGCAATAACCGCTGGTTTGTTGGCTGATGACAGGAGCTGAGCCGCCTGGTCGATCAGGGCTGGGTTTCCAGCGGGAAGGGTTTCGGTTCTGAAATATCTTGGCTCCGACGCCTCACGGGCGGGGGCCTCTAATTTTTTGAGCAAAAGATCCTGGGGAATGCTTAAATGAACTGGCCCGGGTATTCCAGACATGACGTGGCGAAAAGCGATTGTCATGTATTTCGGAATGCTGGCTGCATCCGTGATCAGCTTCGACCACTTGGTGATTGGCCTGGTGAGGGCGATTTGATCCATCTCATGCATGGCGCCCATTTCATCGTGTGTCGTCTCATAATTCCCGCTAATAGCTATAACGCGGCTATGCGCCTTCCAAGCAGTGGCGAGGCCGGTAAGGGAGTTGGTATGGCCGGGACCGGCAGTCACGGCGGATACACCTGGCTTGCCGGTAACCCGGGACCAGACATCGGCCATAAATACGGCGGCCGATTCGTGGCGCGTATCGATGATCTTAATGTCGGCGTCAAGACAGGCATCGTAGATGGGATTGATGGAGCTCCCACACAAGCTGAAAAGATACTCGATGCCCTCCTGTTTGAGAGCTTGCACGACCAACCGGCCGCCTTCTACTTTCTCCATTGAGACGATCCTCCCCCTTGTTCAAATTCGTGCTCAGAGCTTCGTGTCCGTGTCCGTTTTTCGTGTTCGTTATCAGGTATATGTCATTTTTTCGGTTTTTCAGAGCTCTCATCCACGGTAATAGATGACCCGTTGTAACCTTGAATCTCAGCCTTAGGCCTTGATGATCTTTTCCCTTGATGAGCGGATTCCCTTTGTGGCATTTCTCGTGTCCACAATGAGGGATGCGTTGTTGACTATCCATTGGTAGTCATATTGACTGTGATCGGTAATGATCATAACCAGGTCCGCCTTTCGAAGCAGTGCAGCCGTCAGGGGCTTTGAGCTCATGGTGAAGTCGTATTTCCTCATTGGGTGGAGTTTCGGCACATGGGGATCGTTATAGGCAATGTTCGCTCCCTTATCCTGAAGCAACTTCATAATGGCCATGGCCGGGGATTCGCGAATGTCGTCGATATCCCTCTTATAGGCAACCCCCAGAATCAAGATGTTCGCTTCCCTGACGCTCTTCTTCTTTGCATTTAAGGCGTCAATGGCCTTGGAGACCACATAGTAAGGCATGGAGACGTTGATCTCCCCCGATAACTGAATGAACCGAGTGGTAAAGTCGAATTCCTTGGCCTTCCAGGAGAGATAGAAGGGATCGATGGGGATGCAGTGCCCCCCCATTCCCGGCCCGGGATAGAAGGGGGAGTAGCCAAAGGGCTTGGTGGAGGCGGCCTCGATGACCTCCCAGATATCGATTCCCATCCGGTCTGCTAGGATCTTGAGCTCGTTGACCAAGGCAATGTTGACGCTGCGATATATGTTTTCCAGGAGCTTCGTCATTTCTGCCGCTCGTGTAGAGGAGACCACGTTGACTTCATCGATGACTTGTCCATAGAGGGACTTGGCTACCTTCTGGCAATTTCGTGTTACTCCTGCGACGACCTTGGGAATGGACTTTGTGGTATAGTCCCGATTTCCCGGGTCCTCCCTTTCAGGAGAGTACGCCAGGAAGAAATCCTCTCCTTCACGCCACCCCCGTGCTCGAAATTTGGGCAAAAGAATTTCTTCCGTTGTCCCGGGGTAGGTCGTGCTCTCCAAAACGATGAGCTGTCCCCTTTCCATATTCTCGCCCACCTGATGAGCGGTGTTTTCAATATAGAGGAGCTCGGGCTCCATCTTTTCCGACAAGGGCGTGGGAACACAGATGATGATGCAATCGGCCTCCGCCAGGCGCGCAAAATCGGATGTGGCCGAAAAGATGCTCCTCCGCACGAGGTCTCCAATCCGATTCCGGGGAACCGATTGAATATAGCACTTGCCCTCATTGAGGAGGTTGACCTTCTTGGGATCAATATCGAACCCGAGAACACGAAACCCCTCCTCCCCAAACCTCACGACGAGGGGAAGGCCCACATATCCCAGCCCGATGATTCCTATGATTGCCCTGCGGCTCTCGATCTTTTGAATGAGCTCTTTCATGAGAACGCTCCCGAAATGACCCGAGATCTCCGGAAAGGTCGCTCCTCGCTCAGACCTCGTTTTCCAGTTTTCAAGGGATTCCCAATTTTGAATTTCACATTGACTCTCGTGTCCGCCATGATTAGGACCGAAGACCGCGGACGGCAGACCCCATTAGATTAGAGGATCGTGTTCGTGCTCGTGTTTCGTGTCCGTTATCAGCTATCGGTCACTTGTCATTTCTCCTTCAACCTCACCCTCTCAACCTCAACCTCAACCTCAACCTTTCACCTTTGTCATTTGGATTTAGAACTTTTACATTTGATATTCTTACCTTCAGCCTCTAGCCGCTAACCTCTTTCCGACTGCAACACTGCTGCACTGCAACACCGCAGAACCGCAGCTTGCTCAGAGCTCCTTTTCCGAATTCCTAGGTATCTGAATTTCGGTGATGCACAATGGTGGTCTCCAGAAACTCACGAAGCTCCAGGGAAATTACCTTGACTGACTGCGGCCGATATCATATATGTTCCATGAGACGCTGTCAATGAGGACCGCTGTGCTCGATCGCCTTTGCTCCTATTTCTGCCAATTGAGTTCGGCCAAGCTGGCCGAATACTCCAAGCCCTTTGCCTGGATTCTCCGGTGTTTGAGGACTGTCTTCTACATCTTTGACGAATTCGTCAAGGATAACTGCTTACAAACGGCGGCTTCGTTATCGTACACCACCCTGTTATCCCTTGTTCCGCTGGCCGCCATCTCCCTGGCCGTCCTTTCCCGTTTTAAGTTCTCGCAGGAGAGTATTGAGAATTTCCTGATGCAATACCTGCTGCCTACGGCCTCCTTCCAGCAGGTCATCGTAGAGAATATCCAAAAATTTGCCAGAAATACCGCGGCCTTGAGCATTATCGGCGGGTTGTTTCTCGCCGTTACCGCCGTTGCCCTGCTCAATACCGTTGAGGGCTCCTTTAATTATATTTGGCGAGTCACGCAGAGG
>CAYFXP010000339.1:0-14637 GCA_964346935.1 uncultured Syntrophobacterales bacterium | reverse complement strand
CCCCTTTAACCCAGAACTGGGTTTTCCCCGCTCGTGGCTTGGGAGTGGTTGTCGAAAAAATATAATTCGCGCTCAGAGTTCGTTTTTCCGCCTTCACAGGGATTTCGAACTTTGACATTTCGCCTTCCGCCTCCGCCCTCAAACTTCACCTACGCCGCAGCCCCGAGCACCATCTCCTTACTGCCTACTGGTTACTCCCTACTGCTTACTATATCGTCTCAGCCTCAACCTTAACCTTAGCCTGCCATCTTTGAGATTTGGCATTTCTCCTTCTCCTGCCAACCCCTCAACGATTCAATCTGCACCTGCCTGAATGTTTCGCAAGAAAGTCAAATGGCATAAAACAGAGTCAAATGGCATAAAAATTGAATAAAATCATGCTGTTGTCAATTTTCGGGAATCAGATGCCACTAAAAACGTCATTTTCTGACAAAAAACGAGAAAAGTTTCTGATAAAAATACCAATATTTTTAGCATGTTGTGTCTTTTTCCCCGTCTTTTATCCAGCCGTTAACATTTTTGCTGTCAGAAATGACCTTATCCTTACAACGCATTATAAGGATAAAACTTTTTCTACCAGAGAAATCCTCGTCAAGTTCAAAGAGGGGGTTCCCGAAAACATCAGTGCCCGTTTCCATCACGAAGCAGGTTTATGCCCAATTAGATCATTTCCCACCTTGGGAGTCCACCACCTCAGGCTGCCGCCATCCCTACGGGTAGAGGAGGCAATCCGGCTCTATCGACAAAATACCGATGTCGAGTACGCGGAGCCCAACTACATTATCCATGCCTGCCAAACCTTTCCCAATGATCCCCCCTTCGACCCTGGGGACCCCAGCTACGGCGTCCTCTGGGGATTATACAATTTCGGACAGGACGTAGCGGGAAGGTCGGGGCTTCCGGGGGCCGATATAAACGCACCGGATGCCTGGGAAATCTCCACCGGGGGCGAAGAGGTCATCATCGCCATCACTGACTCCGGCGTTGCATACAGCCATCCGGAACTAGCACCTAACATGTGGACCAATCCCGGTGAAGATCCATGGTTAGTCCCCAACGACCCCACTACGGGAAACGGGGTTGATGATGATGGCAACGGCAAAAATGACGACTGGAGGGGTTGGGACTTCGTCAAGGGAGATAACGACCCCATGGACTACTACGGCCATGGCACCCATGTTACTGGCACCCTTGCCGCGGTTGGAGACAATGGGGAGGGAATTACGGGGGTGATGTGGAAGGCAGGGATTATGCCCCTTCGTATTTTGGACGCCCATGGGATCGGAACTATCAGTAACGCTATTCAGGCCATCGAATATGCCGTCCAAAAGGGGGCTCGGGTCATCAATGTCAGTTGGGGAACGACCGATTTCTCCGAATCCCTCTATCGATCCATCCAGTTCTGCCAGAGCAATGGAGTGCTCGTTGTGGCCGCCGCAGGAAATAGCGCCCGCAACACCGATGAGAGCCCCTTTTACCCGGCCAGCTACGATCTCCCCAACATCATCTCCGTTGCGGCCACTGATCAAAGGGACAACCTGGCTTCCTTTTCCAATTGGGGGCCCTCCACGGTAGATGTGGCGGCACCTGGAGTTACCATTTACAGCACATGGCCCTCATGGCATTCGATAGGTGGAAGTTTCCCCGATAACATCGAATCCGGCCCGGGGGACTGGGCGACGGGAGGAACAACCCAGTGGGCCGTCGTGGACACCGAGTACAACAGCCCCATCCAAAGCTGGACCGACAGCCCTGGCGGAAACTATAACAACAATGCCGATTCATGGTTGCTTTTGCCGAAGGTCGACCTATCGACAAGATGGAGGAGCAGGCTCACCTACTACTTGCGCATGGAGACGGAGGCATATAGGGATCTTCTCCATATCGAGGCCTCCATCGATGGAATTACCTGGACTAATATATACGGTCCAGGGGTCGGATATACGGGTTCCACAGGGGGGGCCTTTGTTAATATCAGTGATGATATCTCCGAATATGATGGACAGCCCGCGGTCTATATCAGGTTCCGGTTGGTCAGCGATTCCCAAAATACCTTTGATGGGGTCTATATCGATGATGTGGACATCACCTCCATTTCCCATACGTACCATGGGGATGAATTTCAATTCCTGCAGGGAACCTCCATGGCTGCACCCCATGTCTCGGGGCTGGGGGGACTTCTATTAGCCGCGTACCCAACCCTTCCATTGGACGAACTGAGATGGCGAATCCTCAACGGAGCTGATGAGCTTGAGGGCCTCATAGGAAAGGTGGCAGCGGGAGG
The DNA here is from genome assembly GCA_964346935.1 of uncultured Syntrophobacterales bacterium. GTDB lineage: Bacteria > Desulfobacterota > BSN033 > WVXP01. The sequence continues at coordinate 12,353 of CAYFXP010000339.1, read as the reverse complement.
TAGGATCGACGCCGATAACTCCCTCAAGCTCCCCGGCGCCCCCAGTAATTTGTCCGCATCAAAGGTATCCGATGAGGAGGTTGAGCTCATTTGGGCTGACAATTCAGGTGATGAGCAGGGCTTTAAGATCGAGAGAAGGCCCGAAGGCGGAAGCCATGTGGAGATAGAGCGGGTGGGTCGAGACACGACCAGCTATTCGGATAGGGATCTCAAAGGGAAGACAAACTATACCTATCGGGTTAGGGCCTACAATAACCATGGAAACTCCGCTTACTCCAACGAGGCAGCGGCAGCTAACCCTGGTGGAGGCGACGGCCTTGACGGAGGGAGTGGCGGGGGTTGCTTTATCGCCACGGCGGCCTACGGGTCACCCCTGGCGGAAGAGGTTTGGATCTTACGGGAAGTCAGGGACGCTTATCTCTTAAGAAATAGATTTGGCAAGACCATTGTGGCCTTATACTACGAGTATTCACCCGTGTTGGCCCATCAGATCTCCAAGCATCCAAGGGTCAGGAAAGCAATACGGATAGGGCTTTATCCAATCCTCGCCTTGAGCAAATGGCTAAGAGGTATGTAACCCGGAATAGCAGGCTGCATTCTCTTGTTGTGAAAGCCAACGGTTCTACTATATAGCGGAATTGGCATAGTATGTGCTAAATAATTACCCGTTAAGCCAAACAAGAGGGACGACATGAAAAGGAGAGTCATCTATTCAATAACTGCCTTGTTGGTCATTGTTTTCACCTGTTGCCTATTCATTATGGCCTCGGGAAACGGCCCCTCTTCTCGGATTGTGATCCACCTCAGGACTGGGACCATCGATACATCCCAGAAGCCCCCTGATATCCCCTCTGGATTGGAACTCATGGGGTTATCCCCCGAAGACTCGGCATATTACATCGTCCAATTTAACGGACCCATTGAAGAGGATTGGAAGAAGAGAGTTGGAGACGAGGGGGGCACTTTTTTCGGCTACATTCCTAACTTCGCCTTCATTGTGAAGATGAATTACCAGACGAAGACCGCTATTCAAGCATTGGAGTTCGTTCGGTGGATAGGCCTGTACCGGCCGGAATATAAGATAGATCCAAACCTCACGAAAACATATAGCGGGACAGAACCTTCAGAACCCGTCACGCTTATCGTTGTAACCTTCAAAGGGGAGGATGTCAGGAAAGTAGCGGGCCACATTGAAAAGCTGGGCGGAACGATCCTCACTATTTCCGAAAGCGAGTGGAAGGGTAAGATCAAGGTCCAGATCGAATCGTCAAGGATTACCGCAATAGGGAACATCTCCGGGGTAAACTGGGTTGAGCCAGCCCCCACCTTTAGGTTGTTCAATAATAGGTCGACCGATATCATGAATGCCAGAAATATATGGAATATCCATGGCCTCCACGGCTTGGGACAAATCGTGGCGGTGGCGGATTCAGGCCTCGATCAGGGTTCATCCAATCCGCTTTTGCTCCACAATGATTTTGAAGATGGTGCCGGCGGCACTCGAGTTATCCAGCTTATTGACCGGGTCGGAGATGGTTCTTCTGACGTCAATCGTGGCCACGGGACGCATGTCGCCGGATCGGTTTTAGGGAATGGGCTGCTCTCCGGCAGCAATCCCCTAACCAGTACCTACCCAAGTGGCTGCTATGCGGGAATCGCTCCCGAGGCCAGCCTGGTTTTTCAGGCCGTTGAAGAGAATGACACCGGTTTGCTCCTTGGCATCCCTGATAATCTCAATGAGCTATTTGGCGAAGCGGAGGGAGCTGGGGCGTATATCCACACCAATAGCTGGGGTCTTCCGGGCAGCGCAGGGCAATATGATTCATCTTCCGAGGATGTAGACGAATATATGTGGAATCATAAGAATTTTCTCATCCTGTTCGCGGCAGGGAACGACGGATGGGATGGGGACTCAAATGGAATTATTGACACCGGATCTGTTTCATCGCCCTCGACTGCAAAGAACTGCATTTCAGTGGGGGCGACGGAGGGAAACCGGCCTCCGGCATCGGTGCCACCTCCAGTAATCAATTCAACTTGGCAAGTCCATTTTGAATATCCAGCAGATCCCATCGCCAGTGATTTGGTGTCCGACAATACCGACGGAATGGCTGCCTTTAGCGGCAGAGGGCCTTGCCTCGATATGAGATTTAAGCCGGACGTCATTGCTCCCGGTACCAATATTGTGTCTGTCAGATCTTCGCTGGCATTGTTACCGGGGTGGGGGGAAGTGGATGCGAATTACCGATGGATGGGCGGCACGAGCATGGCCACCCCTTTGGTTGCAGGAGCCTGTGCCCTGATACGGCAATTCTACACCGACATCCAAACTATTACCCCTAGTGCAGCCCTTATCAAAGCGACGCTGATCAATGGCGCAATGGATATTCCAGGTCAGTATCCCGGCATCAGCGATGAGATCGTCGATTCGCCGAGGCCCAATTATGCTGAAGGGTGGGGAAGGGTCAATGTGGAGAATTCTATTTTTCCCTCCGCCCCAATGGTCTTGCAATACTTGGATGAAACATCGACCTTATCAACCGGGCAAAGGCGAATCATTACGTTCCAAAATAACTCTGGTGCTCCTTTGTCAGTCACCCTGGTGTGGACGGATTATCCCTCCACACCTACGGCGCTTTTCAACCTTGTGAACGATCTCGACCTCACCCTTATCGATCCCGGTTCTACCACCCATTACCCGAACGGTTTGGGCATGCCCGACGGATTTAATCCGGTCGAGGTAATCGATATTTCAAGCCCCTCATTGGGGCAATACACCGTCACCGTTCACGCATACAATATCCCTCAGGGACCACAAGCGTTTGCCGTGGTGGCATGCGGGGATATTTCAAGTTGGGCCGTACACTATCCTCCCAATGCCCCGACAGGACTCGTAGCTACGGCGATATCCAGCAGCCAAGTAAATCTCGCTTGGACGGACAACTCGACGGACGAGAATGGGTTCAAAATCGAGAGGAAGACGGATGTTGGGGGATCGTTTAGTGAAATTAACGTGGTACCGGTGGATTCAACCTCTTACAGCGATACCAATGTCTCCGCAGGACAAGTTTATTACTATAGGGTGCAGGCCTTCAATATTTATGGGGAATCCGAATTCAGCAACGAATCCTCGGTGGTGACCCCCGGGGGGAATACCGGGCTCACTGGAACCAGCGATGGAGGAGGTGGAGGTTGCTTTATCGCCACAGCGGCCTACGGCTCCGCGACTGTAAGATTTATCGATTTTCTCCGCGCCTTTCGGGATCAATACCTCCTGGCCAACCCCATCGGCAGAAAGTGGATCGATCTCTACTATCGATACAGCCCAGCCGTAGCCGGATTCGTTGCGGATCGCCCGGCAATGAGAAAGGGCCTTCGGCTTATCCTCTTCCCCTTTGTTGCCTTCAGTGCGGGGATGGTCCACACGACAACCCTTCAGAAGGGTTTGATCCTCTGTTTTGTAGGGGGTATCCTCCTGGGAATAGCTTTGCTGTCCAAGAGGCGCATTCTCAACTGACCCTCCCCAATGCGATGAGCCGGCCAGTCGCCATCTCGCCCACCACGACGATATCCTCAAGCGATAGGTATCCCTCTACCGATCTGTCGAACAGCAGCTGAACCGTTGCGGGAAACTCCTCATCTCCCTTCCAGAGGATATAGGTTATAGGTATTCTCGGCAAAGCCATCAGTTCGAAGGAAACATCCCCATATTCGGCCTTATGCGCTCCCAGGCGAAAGCCCGCTTCGAGGAACCGCTTTGGCGATTGGCCGAAGACCGGGATGAGGGGCTCAACGGCTCTCCTCGCAAATACCCCCGCATAAAGCATTCCCCCCGGGATCTCTTTATAGGGAACTAGCTGGCCGGATAATGGCCTCCCATCGGCCTTGATCAGGAAGTGAAGGAGAATAATCTTGGTCAACAGGGAAACCACCTTCTTGTCCTTCGAGCTGATGTGCAGATCGGGAAAGTCGATGACGTATCGGGCATTGAAAAGGCTCAGGGATATCCGACCCCCTTTCCCCTTGGGCCCTTCCTCGAAGTGGGCCCCGCTCTTTTCCGCCCTCTCCCTCGGATCAAGGGCCTTTATTTGTTGGCAGGCGAGATCAAAGGCCTGCCGATAGTATTTCTGTTTCTTCAAATCCGGCCTCATAACCAAGGTACCCTGCTCGTCAGACACCCTTTTACCCTCCCCTATCCGTTCCGAGGGTTAGCTCGAGCTCTACTTACCTAGCAAGTCACCTTGAGGATGTCAACCCTCATTAGAGGATCGTGCCCGTGTGGTTCGTGCTTGTGTCCGTGATCATTACGACCGAAGACCGCCGACGGCTGACCGCGTAAGAAGATCGTGTTCGTGTCCGTTAGTTTCGTGCTCGTGATTCAGACCCCATCATTTGTCACCTGAATTTAATTTGAATTTTGGATTTTGTCATTTGAACTTTGACATTCGTCATTTCCCCTTCAACCTCAGACATTACCTTGCCCGTAACCCCGAGCGCCTGCAACGTGCTGCTTACTCCCTACTGCTTACTCCCTACTGCTTACTATATCGTCTCAGCCTCAACCTTCTCCTCAGCCTCAACCTCACCGCATATTGGGCTTGTCATTCTCGCTCATTTCTGATAGAAATTTGAAGGAGGCCGGGGGAAAGCATGGAAGGGATCAAGAAACCATTATTTCCGAAAGAAAGGCGAAGGCACAAGCGTTTCGAGCTCTCCCTGGCCCTGGCTTACCAGTGCGGCATGTTAAAAGAAACCCTCCGGACCGTCGACTTGAGCCTCGGCGGGGTTAGAATCCAGACCGAAACCCCCATCCCCGTTGATGAGCGGTTAGGCCTCATCATCCTCTTCGAGAACCAGGCCATCAAACCACTGGGAAGGGTGGTCCGAACAAGCCCGTCGTCGAATCAACGGTACGATATCGGAATCTGCTTTGAGACTATTTCCCACCAATGCGTGGAACGACTTGAACGATTTCTCAACGGAATCCCCCATAAAGGGGGGACGGCGAATCGGGGGAAGGCCCTTCGGGAATCCAACCCCACGGGTTTGAAATCGAAACCCTTCGAATTGGATAGATTGAGGGACAACTTCCTCAGGTGGCTCCATCAATCGTACCCCGGTGATTATCAAAGGTACGCCCATCGCCCCGTAATAGGCGAGAGCGAAATATGGGATTTCCTAAAAAACAAGGGGGTTGATAAGGTCAATATCTATTACCTGATGAAGTCCTTGAAAGGCGGATAGATCCCCAAGGGCGATCGGGAGTTAGCCCGATACCTTTTTTGCCCTTGCGGCAAAAAAACCATCCATGGCGTGGCGGTGGGTAAAGGTGTGGAAAAAGCCATCGTTCCCCACCAGGGGCTTCAGGCCTTCGGGCAGCACCCGGCGAAGATCTTCCAACTTGAATTCGCGATGTTCCGCGATGAACTCCGCCAGCACCTCCTCGTTCTCCTCCCGCGTCAGCGTACACGTTGCATAAACGAGGATCCCCCCCTTTCTCAACCATGGGGCCAATTGATGCAAAATGGCCCCCTGGATCTCCCTGAAAGTCGAGACTTCCTCCTCTCTCCTCTTCCATTTGATATCCGGGTTGCGCCAAAGGGTCCCCAGGCCGGAACAGGGAGGATCTACCAGAATTCGGTCAAACCTCTCCTGGCTCGTGAATACCATGGGTTGGGTCAGATCACTCCTTAGGGGGGTTACAATGCCTACCCCCAGTCGATGACAATTCTCCTTAACAAGGGAAAGTCGACGAGCGCTGATATCTGCGGCATAGATATTTCCCCTATTCCCCATGAGTTGGGCGAGGTGGGTTGTCTTCCCACCGGGTGCGGCACAAGCGTCCAAGATCATTTCTCCCGGCTTAGGGTCGGTGATGTGTCCCACCAGCTGGGAGGATTCGTCCTGAACTTGAAACCATCCCTCCCGGAAATGAGGAATGCGTAACAATGGCACGGGCGGATCGATGAGTATGCCCTCAGGGGAAAAGCGGGTGGGAATAGCCTGGGGAACTTCTTGCTTGATTTCGGCAAGGAGTTTCCGACGGCTCGTCTTTAGGGTGTTGGTTCGCAGGGACAGGGGAGGGATTCGATTATTTGCCCTGCAGAGCTCAATGGTTTCGTCTGTTCCCAGCTCTTGTACCCAGCGCTCCACCAGCCACAAGGGATGCGAGTGCTCCACCGAGACGGAAGCCGGGTCGTTGGAATGAGGTACCTCAACCTCGGCCTTCCCATCGGAAACCCTCCTTAAGACGGCGTTAACGAATCCTGCCGCCTCCTCCTTTCCCGACGCCTTGGCCATCTCCACGGATTCATTTACCGCCGCCGATACGGGTACCCTGTCCATAAAGAGGATCTGATAGAGCCCCAGTCGGAGGAGGTTGAGCACGAACCTCTCTAACCTCCCTGGCCTCATCTTGGACACACGACCGATGATCCAATCTATTCGCCCCTTCCAACGAAGCGTCCCGTAAACGGCGTCCGTAATGAAGCCGTAATCCACCTCCTTAAGCCCCTGATGCCTTTTCAAGTTCCGTTCAATAAGGAGGTCAAGGGGGAGGGATTTCCCCTCCACCTCCATCAAGATGTTCAGGGCAATGAGGCGTGGATTTCTTTTCCTTCTCTCTTCCAAGGGGAAACCAGAAAAAAGCAAACGATGGAGGTCTTTCCCAAGGCAATCACTGCTGACCGTATTTCAAACTCACCCCTCCATGAAGCGGAGCAAGGCCTCCTCAACCCGGCGAATATCGACACTGGTATTATAGCAGGGGCCATTGGGACGCTGATTGAGGACGCCGATGACCGGAATGGGGTAGGTGTCCCGGATACCGCTCGTCAGGTCGAGTTCACAGGCAACGGCCACAATAGCCCTCGGCCTCAGTTTGATGATAATTCTCCTGGCCAGGGTCCCCCCTGTAGCAACGGCGATTTTGACCTTATACCGCTCGGCGAGCTCAAGGAGATCCTTGATCTCGCAGTTGCCACATCTCTTGCAGTTCTCGATGTTGCCCGTGATCTTGATATCGCAATCGAAATCCTGGATGCACTGGGGCAACAGGAGAAGCAGCCTGCCCGGGTTCTCCTTGTTGGAATTTGAGTGGACCAGCTGGTTGTTGATCTCAATGAACGACCGCTGAATTCTCTCCTTGGACACTCCGATAATACGGCCCCAAAAGACCATGAGGGGAAAGAGAACCTCGATGACGACTCCCCTCAGCTTCCTCGACAGGAAGAACTCCCTTCCCCTATAAATGGTAATAATCAAGCTCCCCGCCCCACAGAGGATGATGAGCAGAGCCACCCCTATTGCGATGGCCAGAAGCATTGGCAGCCTGGGATGGATGTTGCTCAAACCGAGGTAGGGGATATACCACAATATGAAGCTCACCACGAGCAGGATAAGACAGGTCAAAATCAGCAGGTTAACGAAGATCCCCCGTTGCCTTCTTTCCTCTCCTCTGAGCACGACCGTCCCCTTCAGACCTCACCCGATCCGCGTTCCCAGCGGAATCTCATTGCCGATGAGGAATTCGCGGATTGGCATCCTCTTTCGGCCTTCGAGCTGGACCTCCTTGATCTCCAAAAAGCCCCTTCCCGTGGTCACCTTCACTCCATCCGGTCCTACCTCGGCGACCTTTCCGGGCGTATCCTTGACCTCTTCGTCGATAACTTCCCCGCTGAAAATCTTAAGCCGTAAGCCCCTGAGATACGTGAACGCCCCCGGCCAGGGGTCAAGGCCCCTGATCCGATTGTAGATCTCGCGGGCATCTCTACTCCAGTCGATCAATCCGTCCTCCTTCTTCAAGGGGGGAGCATAGCTGGCCATGTCGGAGTCCTGGGGGACAGGGCGGATGGTGCCCCGTTCCAACCCATCCAATGCCTTGATGACAAGACTCCCCCCTACCCTGGCCAATCTGTCGTGGAGGCTTTGAGCCGTATCCTCATCCGCTATTTCCACCTCTTGGGTTAAGAGGATGTCCCCGGTCTCCATTCCCTCATCCATCTTCATGATGGTAATCCCCGTCCTCCGTTCTCCGTTGAGGATGGCCCAGTGAATAGGAGCAGCCCCTCGATATTTTGGCAGCAGCGATGCGTGGACGTTGATGCATCCGTGGGGAGGAAGATCCAATAATTCCTTCGTCAATAGCCTCCCATAGGCCGCCACTACGATGAGGTCCGGGGACCTTCGATTAACTTCTTCCATGAAGGCTTCATCCCTCGTTGTCTCGGGCTGCATGATGGGAAGTCGGAGCCCCATTGCCAGTTCTTTAACCGGGGAAATTCCCAACTTCCTCCCCCTTCCCCTCGATTTATCGGGCCGGGTTACCACGCCGATGAGCTCGTGCTTGCTTTCGTGAATTGCTCGGAACGTGGGTAGAGCGAAGGATGGGGTCCCCATGAAGATCACCTTCATTACGTTATCAGGTCCTCTCCTTTGCCTTTTGCAGGCGCTTCTTGTACAGATCCCTCTTAATCCGGCTCATCCGGTCGAGGATCACCTTTCCATTGAGGTGATCGATCTCGTGCTGAAGGGCAATGGCGAGCATTCCATCCCCCTCTATCTCAATCTCCCTTCCCCTCTCGTTCAACCCCCTGACCTTAATCCACCGCCTGCGCTTGATGCCATCAACGCATCCGGGCACGCTCAGGCACCCCTCTTCGTGGATGATTTCCTCCCCCTCGGCAAGAACCTCGGGATTGACGATACATATAAGGGAACTGGATGAATCGTAAATGCGAATGTCCACGACGGCCACCCGCTTCGAGACTCCGACCTGAGGGGCCGCCAAACCGATCCCTCCATTGGCGTACATCGTGTCCACCATATCCCGGATCAATTTCCGTATTTTTCCGTCCACCTTCTCAACTTCCTCAGCCCTCCGGGTCAAGACGGGATTGGGATAGCTTACGATCTCCAATACTGCCATGCTTAGCCCTTTATCGACCTATGCTAACACCGTGATGACGCCGTCCTTTTTCATAAAAAGGACCCCCGCAAACAAAAAGAGCATAAAGAAATCATCACGGAAAACGAGGGGCCCCTCCTCCAAGGAGATTATCCACGATCCCTCGCCCCTCGCCCGAAGGGGCCTCTCTTTGCCCCCATCACCATATTGAGGAGGATTAAACCGATCCCACCACAAATGGCCGAATCGGCAAAATTGAAGGCCGGCCAATGATGATCGTACCAATGAAAGTCCAGGAAATCGATGACGTAGCCCAGCCAAATCCTATCCACCAAGTTCCCCACGGCTCCGCCGAGCAGAAGGGAGAAGGCAAGGGCATGAAGGGTATCATCGTCATCGAGCCTCCTGTAGATGAGAAGGATTGCCCCGATGGCAATGCCCGAAATAACGATGAAAAGGGTAGTTCGTAAGGGGTGGGCCTGCCCGGCCAAAAGGCCGAATGCGGCCCCGGTGTTCCTCACGTGGGTGATATGAAAGAAATCCCTGATGATTTCGACCGATTGAAACTTGTGGAGGGTTCGATGGACATAGGCCTTGGTGATCTGATCGAAGAAAAAGACCACGCAAAAGACCACGACTAAAATCAGATATTTCCTCCTCAAAATCAGCTCTATCCCTCTATCGTTTCAATACATCTCCGGCAGATGGTAGGATGGTCTGCGTTCTGACCCACCGACGTTTCATAAACCCAACACCGCCCGCACTTTTGCCCCTCTGCTTTTTTCACCTCCACCCTCACATCCTTGACATCATCGCCGGTGGAAAGGGCCACCTGGGAGACGATGAAAACCGTCTTGAGCTGATCCTCATATTGGTGCAGGACATCATACAATCCCTTCGGGAGGACAATGGAGATCTGGGCATCCAGCGAAAGGCCGATAAGCTTCTCCCTTCGGGCGCTCTCCAGTGCCTTTGAAACTTCCTCCCGCACCCCCCAAATCACCTCCCATCTCCGGGCCAGCTCCTGATCCATGGATTCATCCTTAACGGCGGGGAACAACTGCACGTGAACGCTTCTCCCTCCATCGCCCTGAAGATATCCCCATACCTCCTCGGCGGTAAAGGAGAGGATGGGAGCCATCAATTTCACCAAGGTCCCCAAGATTTCATGAAGAGCCGTTTGGGCGGATTTCCTCTCAACCGAGCCCGCCGGCGAGACGTAGAGCCGATCCTTCAGGATATCGAGGTACAGCGCGCTCATATCCACGGCGCAGAAATTATTGATGCCGTGGTAGATAATGTGGAATTCGAACCGCTCATAGGCATTCACTGCCCGGGAGACCAGGTTCTGTAACCGGTGAAGCGCCCATCGATCGAGCTCCATCAAATTCGCGTAGGGCACCCTATCCTTCTCGGGGTCGTAATCGTAGAGGTTTCCCAGGATAAATCGACACGTATTTCTTATCCGTCTATAGGCTTCGCTGAGCCTGCGAAGGATCTCCTCCGAGAGCTTGATATCGTCCCGGTAATCCTCCGCGGCCACCCAGAGCCGTAATATCTCTGCCCCGTAATTTTCGATGACCTCATCGGGGTAGATGACGTTTCCCGCGGATTTGGACATCTTCCTCCCTTCCCCATCCACTACGAACCCGTGGGTTAATACGCCTAAATAGGGAGCACATCCACGAGTGCCCGCCGAGGTCAGTAGCGCGCTATGGAACCACCCCCGATGCTGCTCGCTTCCCTCGAGGTAGAGGTCAGCGGGATACTTGAGGTAGTCCCGTTTTTCTAAAACGGCTGCCCAGCTCACACCCGAGTCGAACCACACATCAATGATATCGGACTCCTTGCGAAATGTGCACCCCCCACATTTGGGGCACTGGGTGCCGGGAGGCAGCAACGCTTCCGCCTCTTTCTCAAACCAGACATCCGAGCCTTCACTCTCGAATAAGGTAGCCACGAACTCGATGAGCTCCTGATCGGCCAATACATGGCCGCAGGACCCGCAGTAGAAGACCACTATGGGAACACCCCACGATCGCTGGCGAGAGATGCACCAATCGGGCCGATTTTCCACCATGCCGTAAATCCTATCCTTCCCCCAATAGGGTATCCACGTCACCTGATCGATGCTCCGAAGCGCGGTCTCCCTCAGACCCTGAGCGTCCATGGAGATGAACCACTGCTCGGTGGCCCTGAAGATGACGGGACTCTTGCATCGCCAACAATGGGGGTAGGAATGCTCCATCTCCTCTTCCTTGAGAAGGCATCCCACCTCGTCCAACTTTCTATTGACGGCCGGATTGGCGTCGAAAACGAATTGACCGGCGAAAAAGGGAACGTCATCGGTAAACGCCCCATCGTCATCCAGGGGGGAGTAAATGTCGAGGCCATACTTCAGCCCGACCTCATAGTCCTCCTGGCCGTGACCGGGGGCGGTGTGCACGCATCCCGTCCCCACATCCAGGGTCACGAAATCGCCGAGAATCAACAACGACTCCCTCTCGATAAAGGGGTGCTGACATCTCATCCCCTCCACCGCCGTCCCCGAAAAGGTCCCCAAAACGCGATATGACTCAACTCCCAGCTTCGTCATCACCTCTTCCAGGAGGGCCTTGGCCAGAATGAGGGCCTCTTCGCCCACCTCCACTGCCACGTACTCGAAGGCGGGGTGAAAGACGATGGCCAAATTGGCGGGAATGGTCCAAGGCGTCGTCGTCCATATCAGCACGGACACCCTTCTCCCCTTCAGAGATGGGAGGATCTCCGCAGGATCCGATATCATGGGAAACTTCACGTAGATGGATGGTGAAGGCTCCATCTCGTATTCGACTTCCGCCTCGGCCAAGGCCGTGTGGCAGGTGGTGCACCAATAGATGGGCTTCTTTCCCCTGTAGAGGCTTCCGTTTTGGGCAAATTCCCCGAACTCGCGAGCGATGCAGGCCGTGTATTTTGAATCCATGGTGAGGTAGGGGTTGTCCCATTCCCCGAAGACCCCCAGCCGCTTGAACTCCTCCCTCTGAATGCTGATGAATTTCTCGGCATATGCGCGGCAAAGCCGTCGGATATCAAGGGTGGAGAGCTCCGACTTTTTCTTCCCCAGGCTCTTGTCAACCTCGTGCTCAACGGGTAAACCATGGCAGTCCCAGCCGGGAACGTACACGCTATCGTAGCCCGCCATGAACCTGGACTTGACGATGACGTCCTTCAAGATCTTGTTGAACGCCGTCCCTATATGGATATGTCCATTGGCGTAGGGAGGACCATCATGCAGGATGTATTTCTCCCGTCCCCTGGCGGATTCCCTCATCCTGTCGTATATCTTCTTTTCCTCCCACTGTTTGAGGATGACCGGTTCCCTTTTGGGCAGGTCGGCCTTCATGGGAAAATCGGTCTTCGGCAAATTGAGGGTATCTCGGTAGTCCATCTATTCCTCCACCTACTCAAC
>CAYFXP010000338.1:0-6807 GCA_964346935.1 uncultured Syntrophobacterales bacterium | reverse complement strand
TAGAGAACCCCTATTCCTCCCAGCACGTAGGGGAGAATGATCAGTATGAAACGATAATTGGCGAAGCTGAAGTCCCCCATTAACCAAAAGACGATCTTTGAGAGGTCCTCGTTTTGAGCCACGGAGATGAGAAACATGATGATGGCCGAGAAGAAGGCGCTGATGATTACGCCTGCCAACAGCAGGGTATTGGTATGGAGCCCCCGCCCCACCCTTCCGACATGGAAGACGAGCATGACCGTAACGACGGCACCAGAAAAGGAGGCCAAAGGCATGCCGAAGGAGGCCGCGCTGAGGCCGGCTAGAATAGCCAAAACGGCCCCCAGAGCAGATCCGCTGGAGACCCCCAGGATATAAGGGTCGGCCAGGGGGTTTCGCAAAAGGGCTTGGAAAGAGCACCCCGCTACTGCGAGGGCTGCGCCCACGAGGCCGGCAAGGAGTATCCGGGGCAACCTCACGGAGAGAATGATAAGCCCTTCTGGCCCCGCCGGGAAACCGGGGTACGTCGCACCATGTATGATGACCCGTAATACCTGCCCAGGCCCGATGTTCGCCGCCCCAAGGGAAAGGGAAACCAGGATGGCCCCCATCAGCAAACAGAATAAGAGGAAGCAGATACCGAGAATTCTCTTGAGGTTAACGATCATCGATTACTATTTCCTCAACACCTCCTCTAACTCCGGGTGCAGCATTTTGGCGATGGTCTCTAACCCATCGATGATCCGGGGAGATGGGAGGTCCACAAGGTCAGAATCGATGACGAAGACGCGCCCCTGTCTCACGGCGGGGATCGTCGTCCATCGATACCACTGTTTCACCAATTGTTGGGAGTCCGCCCTAGGGTCCATGGAGGTAATTATGATGACATCTGGGGCCTTAACCAGGACCTCCTCAATGCTGTAACGGGGATACTTGGTCATTTCGCCTCCGGCTATGTTTTGCCCGCCGGCCAGGGAGATCAAATCGTTTGCGAAACTACCCGTTCCCACGGTAACGATGGGTGCCGTTCCTATCTGGAGAAAAACCCTCGGCTTATTCCTGTCAGGGGTCAGCTGGAGTATCCTCTCCCTTCGCCGGGCCATTTCTCGTACGACCATGGCTCCCCAATGCCCCCTTCCCGTTATCACGGCGATATGGGAGATGCTCCGAAGGATGCCATCAAAGTCCTTGGGGAAGACGGTGTAGACGCTCAATCCCAAGGACTCCATTCTCTCCACGAATTCCCGCGGGTTTCCAGCCGCGGTGGCCACGATGAGGTCCGGATTGAGGGAGATCGTCCGCTCCAGGCTTGGATTGATGTAACTTCCCACCCTCGGCTTGCCCAAGGTCTGGGGGGGGAAATCACTATGATTGGAAACCCCCACGATCTGTCTTTCCAGCCCGAGGGAGAAGAGGATCTCTGTTATGCTGGGGGAGAGGGAAACGATTCGGCATGGGCGCTCCGGAACCACAACGCGTCTCCCAACCTCATCCACCACAACTCGATCCGCCGAGAGGGCAATTTCCCCCAGGAGCAGAGTGAAAAAGAGCGCTTTCCAACAAATGCGGCCCATTGCCCTGCCTCAGTCCAATTCAAACCGTATGGGAACCTCGGCCCATATCCCTATCGGATCTTTTCCTCGTTTTGCCGGTATGAACTTCCACTTCTTCACCGTCTTGCGAGCGGACCGATCCAGCACGCGATAACCCGAGGACTTCTTGACCCGGATCTCACCGACCCGACCGTTTGGGAGGATTTCGACCTTGAGCACCACGATGCCTTCATACCCCTTCCTCCTGGCAATCCTGGGGTATCGAGGTTTTGGGTTTCGGTAATATTTGGGCCCTACCACCGAGGGGGGGCGGCTGGACAAAGGATGACCCTCCCCCCTTGGGATGAGGGTTGCCTTGAGACCTCCACTCCCAAAGAGGTTTTTGGGCGACGGCGAGGTAGCTTTTCGTTCGGGCTTTTCCTCGGGCGAGGGGAGGCTCGCCGTAATCTTCCCCGATGGACGAGGAATAGGTGTCTCCGCTTTCGACCCAAGGGATTTCTTCTCATCGGGGGGAGCAGGGGGTTTCTGTCGGAGGGCGGGGATTGGTTCCCCGTCTCTCTGTGCCGCGTTTTTCCTCGTTATCACAACGCTCGGCTTGACCCTTGCCATTTGGGTTATAGGGACTGTTCTTTTTGTGGTCCCTTTCTTCTGTATGGTAATGCTCTCCCCGACCATTTCGGGATGGGCGTGGGGGACGGGTTTCTCCCTGGGCTGGGCATCCTCATGGGCTTTTGCCGTAACCAGGGAGATCTGCAGGGGAACGGGCTGACGGGTGGGAAGGGGCCTCTGCCCCCCGGGCCAAGTCGGAAGTCCAAGGAGAACGACATGCACCAGCAGGGATAGGGCAATTCCCCAGATGAGATGACGGTTGGCGTTCATTCTTTCCAATGGGTTTCCAAGGAGACTTTGCTTAGACCCGAGGCCCTCACCGTGTCCAATACCCGGACTACCAACTCGTAGGGAATCCTGCGGTCCCCCCTGATGAAAACTCTCAACTGAGGTTTTCCCTTGCATCGCTCCGTGAGGTTCTGGAGGAGTTCTTCCAAGGGAACCTCGGTTTCATCAAGGAAAATCCTGTGATCTCGGGAAATACTGATGGAGAGATACTGCTCCTTGTCGATGAGGGACGTTTTGGCCTTTGGGAGAAGGACCGAAATCCCCTTATGAATCGTCATGGAAAGCATGGCGTAGATGAAGAAGATGAGGAGCAGGAAGACGACGTCGATGAGGGGTATCATCTCAATCCTTGCCCTTCTCATGGGTTGACCTGTAAGCTGCATAGGCCGATGGCTCCTTATTTTTCGAATTTGGCATTTTGCCTTTGGAAGGTAATCTCAAGGCTCGTGCCGAATTTCTCCAACTCCTTGGATGCGGATTGAATCTTGGATAGAAAGTAGTTGTATGGCAAGAGGGTCATCATGGCAACCCCTAACCCCGTTGCCGTCGTGATCAAGGCCTGGGCGATACCAGCTGTTACCACCTGGGGATGTTCTATCCCGGCATGGCCGAGGATGTCGAATGAATTGATGATTCCGATGACGGTGCCGAAGATCCCCAGCAGGGGTGCCACAGTGATAATGGTATCGAGGATATTCAGGTATTTGCCCATCCTCTTGATTTCCTCCTCTGCCCCCATTTCCAGGGCGTTTGGGAGGGAATAGTGACGGTGGGCTATACCTCCCATAAGCATTCGAACGATGTAATCCTTGGATCGATTTCCCAGCTCCCAGGCCGATTCGTAATCATCTTTCTCGGCCAATTCCAAGATTTGGCTAACCCCAGCTTCATCCCTGTTCCTATTGAGGCGAAACCAGAAGAGGGTTCTTTCGAAGATGATGGCAAGGGAGATAATGGAGCAGATAAGGAGGGGGTACATGACGGGTCCCCCCTTGAGAAAGAAGTTCAGCATTTTTCCCTCCCTCTCTATCAAAAAACCCAGCCTCCAAGGGAAGGGCTGGGTTTGCTGCTCCTTCACCATCTTCCATGGAAGACTCATGTGAAGGCTATTCAGGCGGGTTTTCTGGCTTATGGATCAACCTACTCCTTGCGCCTTCCCATCCTTCGATACACTCAGGACAGTGGCCTTTGCAAGTTTCGCCCTTCGCCCTCCAGGGCCTGAAATCCCCAGTTAGCCGAAGGGTCCTTCGCCCAAATGATAAGCGAAGAATTCCCATTCACAGCGGCCTGGCCGCGACGGATTCTCACCGTCTTCCCCATGGTAACCTAAGTAGCTTATTTTTTTCAAAAAAATTATCATAGAATCCTCTTGGAGTCAATATCTTCTTTGGGCGGGCAAATCAAAGGACTCCATCGGGTTGGTTCACCATCTTGAGAAGCCCGGAGTGCCCAGGGCTCGCCGTGGTTGACAAAGGGTGGTAAGTATTTTATTTTTTTGGTAAATCTTCGATTTCCTGGGTAGTTGATGATAACGGGGTTATTACCCTTCGTTTCCAGGCCATCCCGGTACCTTGGCAACGAAATTAATTCATTTCATAAAGAGCCACATAAGGCCAGGCTCAAGTTCGTCCTCGCCTTTCCCGATGCCTATGAAGTGGGCATGTCCCACATAGGGCTGCAGATCCTTTATTCCATTCTTAACTCCCGGGATGATATCGTTTGTGAGAGGGTCTTTACGCCGTGGATTGATATGGAGGCCCTCCTGAGGAACAGAGGGCTCCCTTTGGTTTCCTTGGAATCGGGCATTCCGCTGAGGGATTTCGATGTGATCGGCTTTTCCCTCCAGTATGAATTGAGCTTCACCAACGTACTCACCATGCTGGAACTCTCATCCATCCCCCTGCTGGCCAATGAGCGGGACGAGCGTGATCCCGTCATTCTGGCCGGTGGGCCATGCACCTTGAATCCCGAACCCGTGGCCGATTTCTTCGATGCCGTCTTCATTGGGGAGGGCGAAGAAGCAATTCTGGAGCTCAGCGACACTATCCTTCGGTGGAGGAAAGCTCGGGCAGATAGGGGTATGCTGTTACGAGAAATGTTAAAGGTGCCAGGCGTTTATGTTCCCTCCCTCTTCGATGTTCGATACAACCCTGATAACACCATAGCGGAGGTCATGGCACTGGCGGGAGAGGCAGGCCGGATCGAAAAAAGGGTACTCGGTGATTTGGATGCCGTCGACCACCCCGTCCGTCCCGCACTTCCCTTTACGAAGGTTATCCACGACAGGTTAACCGCGGAGATCACGAGAGGCTGCAAGAGGGGGTGCCGATTCTGCCAGGCGGGCTTCATCTATCGGCCTTATCGGGAGAGAAGCCTTGACCAAGTGGAGGGGATTATCCATAGAGGGTTGGCGGCGACGGGATACGAGGAGATTTCCTTCCTCTCACTGAGCGCTGGTGATTACTCCTGTATTGGGCAACTATTGGCGGATGTGACGGGACGATATGCGGGGGAAAGGGTGGCTATCTCCCTCCCCTCCATGCGGATTGAAACCCTGAGCCAACAGATGATGGACCAAATCCTGAGGGTTCGGAAAACCGGATTTACTCTCGCTCCAGAGGCTGGGACATCAAGGCTGAGGAGCGTGATCAATAAAGGTATCGAGGAGGAGGGGCTGTTTGAAACGACCAGGCATCTCTCCCAGAGGGGATGGAGATCCGTTAAATTATACTTCATGGTCGGCCTGCCCACCGAAGAGGAGGAAGACCTGAGGGCAGTGGCTAATCTTTCCGGACGGCTTCGGTCCATGGGGGGGAGCGGTTCAATCCACGTGAACACGAGCGCCTCCACCTTTATCCCGAAAGCCCACACACCATTCCAATGGGAGCCTCAAATTCCGCTGGCGGAAATACTGGATGGGCATGTGTACTTGAGATCCAAACTTCGGGAGCGGGGGGTAAGGCTCAAGTGGCAAGACCCCGGCATGAGCCTCCTTGAGGGGGTGTTCGCAAGGGGAGATCGGAGGCTTTCCCGGGTCCTCAAAGAAGCCCATCGCCTCGGCTGCCGTTTCGATGGATGGGGCGAGCATTTCCGATTCGATTTGTGGAAGAGGGC
Source organism: uncultured Syntrophobacterales bacterium (assembly GCA_964346935.1). Lineage (GTDB taxonomy): Bacteria > Desulfobacterota > BSN033 > WVXP01. The sequence continues at coordinate 1,264 of CAYFXP010000338.1, read as the reverse complement.
CTTTGACTCCTGCGGGCTGAGCATGGAATTCTATGCCAATCGTAGGAGGGCTTTTTCGGAAATACTTCCGTGGGACCACATCGATTCAGGGATAGATAAGGAGTTCCTCCTCCGAGAGTGGGAAAAGAGCATGCGGGGAGAAACCTCTTCCCCGTGCAGCCCCGATTCCTGCGAGGGTTGTGGGGCATGTGATCGTAATGGGGTAGGGCTGCAGTTGAAGCGGGATATCTCTTCCCGGCCGAGCTTTCGCCAGGTGAAACGGGTGACATCACCGGTTCGAATTCAGGCAAGAGTTTTTAAACTCGGAGAGGCGAGGTTTCTATCCCACCTTGAAATGGTAACTGCCTTTCACCGGGCAGCAAGAAGGGCTCATCTGCCGCTGGCATATTCGCGAGGATTTCATCCCCTGCCCAAGATTCGCTTTCGGGGGGCACTCCCCCTCGGAATGGAAAGTCTTGCAGAGCTTGCGGAGTTCGAACTCGTGGAGCCCATGAAGGCTGAGGCCTTTATGGAAAAGCTCAACCGGGAGCTGCCAGAGGGACTCGAAGTTTCATCGGTGGAAGATGAATCCTCCTCACGAGGGGTGGGCTTCCCTAACGAAGCCCACTGGTGTGTTTTGGGGTTTTCCAACCTCACGGGTTTCCAGGAGAAGATCGATTCCTTCTTGGGGATGGATCACCTCATTCACGCGCAGAGGAGAAAGGGGGGTATCGGGGAAATCGATCTCCGTTCCGTGGTGGAGCAGGTTAGGATAAGGGATACGATCCCCTTGCCGAAAATGGATAAGGGTCTCATCCCCCCCTCGTTGCGGGAGTTGTTGAATCGGAGGGGTGGTGTGATTGAGTTTTATTTGAGGGGAAGGGACGGGCGGAGACCGCGGCCGAGGGAAGTGGTCAGCCGGGTCTTCGGCCTGGGCGAAGAAGAGGTAAAGGGGTTGCGGTTCATTAAGCTCGCCGAAACGTGAGGGGGACAATCCAATGGCAAACCAACTCATCATAAATGTTGCCCCATATGAGACGAGGGTGGGCCTGCTGGAGGATGGCATGCTCGCGGAGTCCTACATCGAGAGGACCAAGGGGAAAAGCATCGTGGGTAACATCTATAAGGGGAAAGTGGTTAGGGTGTTGCCCGGAATGCAGGCGGCCTTCGTCGATATCGGCTTGGAAAAGGCGGCGTTTCTATACGTCTCCGATATCTATAGGGATATTGAGGAATATAGCCTCATGTTGGAAGAGGGCTCGGACGAAGAGGGGGATTATGAGTT
>CAYFXP010000337.1:0-2944 GCA_964346935.1 uncultured Syntrophobacterales bacterium | reverse complement strand
TGAACTCGTCGGGAAATGGGATACCCATCGGACCTTCCCGAAGGGGATGGATTTCTCCAGTAGGGGGGAGCGCAACGGCCTCTCCCGAAAAAACCCTCTCCCCCAAGCCATCCAGCTTGCGGTCATACTCCGATCTCAATCTTTCATCCGTCAAAACCCGATAGGCCTCGTCAATGACGGCATTGATCTTCTCGATCTCTCCGGGGCCAAGAAGGGAATAGATGACCATGGAATCGGAGCTGAAGATCTCCTTTTCCCTCCGATAGGCCTTTCGGATCTCCTCGGTTGACGCTCCCCTCGGGACCTCCAGCAAATCGTAATACGTCTGGTCTTTAATTCGCTTCATCCCGCGGAATTGAATAAGAATGGCTTGTCAATGATCAGCTTTAAGGTGATCTCGTTGATGCACTTGGAAGCCCTCGATTGCGGAAATTCCAACACCAAGGGCCTCCTCTTTTGGACGGACTGCCATACGTCGTTATCGTAGACGATATAGCCAAGGTAGTCCATAGAGATCCCGAAATACTTCAAGAAGGCGCTCCGCATGGAAAAGCCGATATCAACATCGCCCTTAGTCCTTACTTGATTGACGATGAGCTTCGGCCTGAAGCTCTCCAACTCTTGCTCCAGCTTGAGGCCAATGGACTTATCGATCTCCCCCGCCAATTGGATAATATCGAAGGGCGTTTTGATCCCCCTCTCGTTCCTTTGATCCATGGCCATATCTATGATTTCCTTCACCCCGTAGTGAGCAATAATCCTTTTCACCTTCCGAAAAAATGCGCTTTTGATAAACCGATAGGTATTCTCTATACAGGTCGGTTCCGGAGTAACCACCAATATCTCGTTCTCGGATATGAGGAAGAAGTCCAACACATTGAAGGAGTTCCCGGCTCCCAAATCCAGTATGATATAGTCGAAGTTCAACGAATTTATATGCCGGATTAACCTCCACTTCTGTGGGTCCTTTGGATTTGCCGCGTTAAGGAGGTCTTGAGCTCCGACGACCAATCCTAGGTTTGGGATATCCGTTTCCACGACGACATCCCGAATCGCTCCGACTCTCTTATTGATGAAATCAGACAAGGTTAGGTGAGGAAAGGAAAGACCTAAAAAGGTATGGATATTAGCGCCTCCCAAATCAGTATCAATCAATATCACCTTCTCACCGAACCTGGAAAGGCAGATTCCCAGATTGACGGCGATGAAGGTTTTGCCGCTCCCCCCTTTCCCTCCACCAATAGTCCATATGGACCTTCGACGCTTCCCTCCCTCGCTTCCCTCCCCTTGACCCACCGAACATAGTACCATCGATTCCTCTTTCTCTGGCCCTCTAGGCATTGCCTCCAGGACCAATGGTCGTTCAATTTCTATATGATATGCGGGTTTTTGTCAAGCTAATGCTCGTTCCACGGGAATACGGATGCCTTATGGCAGATAATCCCGATTTATATTTTCCAGCGACCTTACAATGTTCCCCATGATCTTTGGATTTCTCGCCGCCATAGCCCTCAGCATCTCCCTGATCTCCCAGCGCTTCGAACGAGTGATGCTCGGACACCTGTTCTCCCATGTCGGCAAACCTATTCTCCGGGCAAGCCGGAGGACCTTTTCCTTGGGCAAAAAGGCAAAAGGCCTGATGATGCACAAAACACCGCCGAAAAGGGGTAAATAGGGGACCATGGTACTCATCTCACCACTGTAAAACATGTTCAGCAGGAGAGTTTCAATGATGTCATCCCTCGTGTGGGCTAGAGCCACTTTATTGCATCCCAATTGATGCGCCATTTCGAATAGCCTTTTGCGCCTCAACCGCGAGCAGAGCCAGCATGGATTTTCTCTATTTTCCTTACCGTGAGCAATCCTCCCAATATCCGTTACATCGATTCGATACTGATATCCTCGCCGGGAGAGGTAGTCCTCGAGGGGTCGATAGCCCTCCTGGTCGAATCCCAAATGGACGTGGAGGGCTAACAGTTCATAGGGAATGGGGACCCTCTTCCTCCGTTCGGTCAACAGGTGCAAAAGCGTCAGACTATCAACACCCCCGGAAACCGCCACCCCAATATGATCTCCTTCTTCGATTTGCCGGTAGCGATGGATAGTCCTCCCCATTTGCCTAATGACCTCCTCCTCACGGTAAGACATCATCCTTTTCGAAGATGAACTGGCTCCCCTCATAAATCCTCCAGGGGGCACCCGCCACAGCGAGGAACCCTACGGCACCAGTGTTTTCCCAAGAAAACCAGCAGGGCGTGAAACTCGTTGTATACTCCCACATCTCGTTCGAATTCCCCCATCACTATGCGCTGAATTTGCTCATAGCTCCATTTATCGGAGATGAGGTTGTGTCTAGAAAAAACCCTCCTTGTATAGCCGTCAACGACGAAGACGGGCTTCTCCAGGGCGTATAGAATAATGCTATCGGCGGTCTCGGGACCAATTCCATCGACCTTCAACAATCGCTCCCTGAAGGAGACCAGATCCTGGGATCTCATCATGTTCATATCGCCATCGAACTCTTCGTAGAAGAATTGGACGAATCGCTTCAGGCGGTCTGCCTTCAATCGATAGAAACCCGACGCACGAATAACCCGGGCTAGCTCATCCCGACCAATACCCTTTATCCCAGAGGGACTCAATATCCCCCTCCTCTTCAAATTTCCGATAGCCTTTTCCACATTAGTCCATGAGGTATTTTGGGTCAGTATAGCTCCCACGATGACCTCGAAGGCGGATTCCCCGGGCCACCAATGGCGAGGCCCAACGGCGCGCATGAGCCTCCCATACATCTCAACGAGGATTTTCCGCTTTTGCCCCATCGTGCGTACCTCCCCTAAGCATAGAGGATTGGGGAACTCGGTGTCAAAAATTTTTCCATGAATCCTGAAGACGATAAAAGGAGCTCTGAGCGCAAAATTGTGCGGTGTTGCGGTGCTGCAGG
>CAYFXP010000336.1:0-6128 GCA_964346935.1 uncultured Syntrophobacterales bacterium | reverse complement strand
TGGTAGCATCTGTTGACCGGATTGGCGGCAAATTGTGGGAGGTCCAATTCATGGGAGTCAATGAAGAGGTGTTGGATGTCCATGGCCTTGGCGAGTTTTCGGGCCGCGACGTACTCCTTCTTAGGATAGACGGGAGACCTCGCCGTTACGGCAAGGACCTTTTCTCGACCCAGGGTCTGGTGGGCCACCTTGAGGAGAAACGTGCTGTCGACTCCTCCGGAAAAGGCAATGAGCAGGGAGCCCATCTCCCGGATGATTCCCCGTAACCGTTCCATTTTCTTGCTTATCGGTCGAATCCCCATTATACATCCCTGCCCGTGATGGCCCTTTCAATCCAACCGCCGCCCATAACCATATCTCCCTCATAGAAGACCACCGCTTGCCCTGGTGTAATAGCCTCCTGGGGTTGAGCGAATACTAATTTCACCGTGCCATCAGTCAACGGCGCAATGACGGCATCTGCCTCCCTGTGGGCATACCGTATCTTGGCCTTTACCTTAACGGGGCGACTCAGTTCATCTATGGCGATCCAATTGACTCTGTGTGCGATCAATCCGCTGCAGTACGCCTCTCGTTTTTCACCGACAAGCACGAGATTTCTCTCCCTGTCAAATCCAACCACGTAGAGCGGCTTGCCAGCCGATAGGTGGAGTCCCCTTCGCTGCCCGATGGTATAGAAGGGGAGACCCTCGTGCTTTCCCAAAACTCGTCCCTGAGTGTCTACGATGTCTCCGGGCTGTATTTTCCGGGAAGCCCTGCTCCTGAGAAATGGACGGTAGTCCACCCCTGGAATAAAACAGATCTCCTGGCTCTCCGGCTTCTCGTGAACCCTTAAACCCAGCTCTTTGGCTTTTTTCCTCACGTCCTCCTTTCGGGAGTATCCCAGCGGAAAGAGAGAGTGGGATAGCTGGTTCTGGGAAAGGGAAAAAAGTACGTATGATTGGTCCTTTTTGGCGTCCTTCCCCCGCTTCAGGAGATACCTTTCACTCGCTCGGTCATACTCGGCCCTGGCATAGTGCCCCGTCGAGATGAAGGTGGCCTCGAGTTCCCGAGCCTTTGAGAGGAGTGCCCCAAATTTTACCTTCTCGTTACAGAGGATACATGGATTAGGGGTTCGGGCCTTAAGGTACTCCTCACAGAAGTATGAGATCACCTCCCGCTCGAATTGCTCTCGCAGGTCGAGGACGTAGAAGGCAATCCCCAATTGTTGGGCAACCCCCCTGGCATCCTCTACACCGGTAACCCCGCAGCAGCCGTACAAATCGGTTTCCATATGGGTGGAAAGGTCCCTTCCCGAATCCCATATGCGCATCGTGGCTCCGATTACTTCATAGCCCGCACCCTTCAAAAGGTAGGCGGTGATGCTACTGTCGACCCCTCCACTCATGGCGACGACAACTCTCTTTCGATTCATAACCATGGATAAGGTTCACCCTTCAGAGGGCTCAATCGGGGAGCATGATCTCCCACAGCCGAGCACCCGAAATCAACGTCGCTCTTCCATTGTAACAAAATCTTCGCCCGGGGGAAAACCTAGAACTGAACCTCCATGGAACTGTAGGGGCAGACGGTTATACACATCTCGCAGGCGATACACTTATCCTTATCGAAACTCACCAGCATGGTATCCCTCTCAACCCACAGCGCATGACTGGGACAGAGGGAGGTGCAGGCCGTACAGTGGGTACAGCGGTCTTTCAGCCACTTCACATCCTTGGAGAGCCGTTGAGTCTCCACCCCAACCTTTGCCAGATAGTCCATCCCCCGGTCCAGCTGTTTTTTCTTGCCCGTCAGTTCGAGCACCAACATCCCCTCTTCCTTCGGGGTTATGTGGCCTCGAAGGATATTAACCATGAGATCGTATTCCTTGATCAGTTTGTAGGTTACGGGTTGATCAGTCAATTCTGGTGGAAACCTGAGTACTATTTTCGTCGTTGGCATGAAAGTCTCCTCCTTTTTAGACGGTTCGATGACCCGAATGCAGACAGCCTCCTCTGGACCCACCAGCCAGTTCTAGATGGGATTCCTGGCTCTAAAGGGTTTTTCCTGAAGTCCTTTGAAGACAATACCGGAATCCGATGAGGGAAGCCGTTGGGTGCATTCGGTTAGAAGAAACTGGCCCCTGTAGATCCACTCCTTCAGAACGCCCGCGATCTCCTTTGCCATGGCATAGCTGGAAAGGCTTGCTGTTGGGACCTCCTTCGCATCGACCGTGATCTCTCCGCTTTTCAACTGGGCGTAGCTCACCTCTCCCAGGCTTTCGGACTCCCGCTGTGGATAGGATTGGCTGTAGTCAACGATTTGGGTCATAATATCCTTGTCTCGAACTGCGGCCTGAATGAGAATCTCCTCATCTATTATGGGAATGGGAATGCCAATACCGACGGTCAGATTCACGCCGTAACCCCGAAACGATGTACCCCGGAGCCATCGCGGGTGCATCCCCTTCATGTCCCCAATTACGGCGATGCTTCCAGCGGGAACCCGTGGCATTCCGATATCTGTCCTCGGGACACACGGGTTGTGTTGTGTTCCGTTCCAGATTACGTACCCCGTACCTCCGCCCAGAAAAATTCTGGTTCCGATCCCTATTGTCCGATAGAAGGGATCACAGAACAGAGGGTTCAGTTGGCCCGCGCTGCAGTAGTTTGCGTTCCCCAATCGGGGCTGGAGAACGCCCATATACGTGTAGATAGCCCGATCCGACACATTAACGGCAACGTTATAGTTCTGATAGCAGTTTCTGGGGTTAAACAGCACCGCTTCGTTCATGTCCGCGAGGCTGATGCGGGTCTCTATTCTCTTCCTCGGATAGCAGTCGGTTCCGTATGCCGTGGCGGTCAGGCGTACTTCCTTACCAGCGACCAGTTCCTCTATGACGTGACCACCCCCGTAGGCAAATTGTCCGGGGAAGACCGCATTTCTGGGGTCATCGTCAGGAATGGCGGTGGCCCCCAAGAAAATATCCACAGCCGCAAGACCGGTGTAAACGGGCACGCCGTTCAAATATGCATTTCCGCCGCCGATCTTAATTCTGGGTTTTGAGTGACCCACGTTGAAATAAGCTCCGGATGAACACATAGGCCCAAAGGTCCCCGTGGTGACAACATCCACCTGTTCTGCCGCCCTCTTCGATCCCTTTTGCCCCACAAAATCGATGATCTCCTCGGCGGTGAGTACCAGAGCTTTCCTCTTTTTAATCTTCTCATTGATCTCCTCAACGGTTTTCATCTATCTCCTCCTAAAAGGCAAGGCCCCCGATCCGCAAGGTACCTCGATTATGAAATCGATCACGCAGCCCCTTAACCAATAGATTCCCTAAAGTTCCCCCGTGGGGGATTGCCATGATCCATACCATAACCATCACCTGCCTTTCATGAAGTCATTTTTTTGTCGGCAGTCCTGAGTACCTTTTTCTCGTCGTGAGGCCTCTCACTTTCCCCGTATGAACCGGTTCGCAATTGGGTCTAACGGTCTAATGGAGTTTGTTTGTTCCAGGGAATTCAAATAATGTTATGTGGAAGTCTCAGGAGGTGGGTTGATTAGGGAGGAAATCGGGAGTTTATCGGTAGGCAGTACGATATGAACCTTCGTCACCCGAAATCCGTATTACCTCCAAAGCCCCCATGGTCCAAGAGTGGAACCAGCGTTTCAATGCCAGTCCCCATGTCCCCTGGGTCCTGCATGTCCATCTCCATATTGCCACCACCCTTCAAAGGAAAGGTTCCATAACCTATACACCAATTCGGTGCGGGGATGCAAGTCATTTTTTTGGGAGCTCCGGAGTTTTGGCTTAACGGGAAGGTCCTCTCTTGCGGAGGAGAAGCCGGATGGGAGATCTCTCGAAGCCCAAGGATTGTCGGATTCTATTGATCAGATACCTCTGGTAGGTGACGTGTAATCGTTCCGGGTAGCTGGCAAAGAGCACGAAGGTGGGGGGTCGGGTGGAGGCCTGGGTTCCGTAGTAAATCTTAACTTTCCTTTTTCCGTAACGGGGTAAGGGGACTTTGGCCGTGGATTCCTCGATAAGGTCATTCAGGCGGGAGGTTGATACCCTCCTTGTGTATTCCTCGAATACCCCATCCACCAAGCCAATACTGTCCATTATCCTTTTCCCCGTGAGGGAGGAGATGAATAGGATGGGGGCGTAGTTGAGGAATTTCAACTCTTCCCTGATATGGCGGGTGTATTCCCTGGCGGTATGATTGTCCTTCTCGATGAGATCCCACTTATTGACGACGATAACGCAGCCCTTGGCTTTTTCCTGAACGAACCCGGCTATTTTCATATCCTGCTCCGTGACCCCCTCCCGAGGATCGATGAGCAGTAATGCCACATCACACCGGTCGATGCTTTTCAGGGCTTCCACGATGCTGAATTTCTCCAAACGGAGGCTAATCTTCTTCTTCCGCCTGAGTCCCGCCGTGTCGATGAAGAGATATCTCCTTCCCCCGATCTCAACAAACGTGTCGATGGCGTCCCTCGTGGTTCCCGGGTTTTCGTTCACGATCACCCGATCATAGCCCAGGATTCGGTTGATGAGGGAAGATTTCCCTACGTTGGGCCTTCCGACTACAGCAATCCGGGTTACCTCTTCCTCAACCTCTCCTTCACCAAAAGAGGGCATCTCCTTGAGCGCCTCCGCCATGAGGTCGTCCACGCCGTAGTTATGCAAGGCAGAAATGGAGAAGATCCTTTCCGCTCCTATTCCATAGAATTCAAACACCTCATCCTCATGTTTCGGCCCGTCAATCTTGTTGACGACATACAGGACGGGCTTGTCTTGTTTCCTCAAGATGGATGCGATTTCCTTATCCGAGGGGGCCAGCCCGTCTTTCCCATCCATGAGGAAGAGGATCAGATCCGCTTCTTCGATGGCCAACTGGCACTGCTCCCTCATTTGCACGAAAATCCTCTCCCGGGATATGGGCTCGAAACCCCCCGTATCGATGAGGGAGAAGGACTTATCCTCCCATTCAAAATCCCCGTAATTCCTATCTCTGGTAACCCCGGGGTGGTCTTCCACGATAGCCTTCCTCCGGCCGACGATTCGGTTAAAGAGGGTGGATTTTCCGACGTTGGGTCTTCCCACGATGGCCACAACGGGTTTCATAAGTCAGCCTGATATAGAAAATCTAATAATTTCCAAAAGATAGCATATGCGTGGTGAAAAATCAACACGATCCACCCATTGCCGCTATCAGGCTCGGCACACTCGGAATAGTTCACCTCCGCAGACACGAAAAGGAGCTGGCAAGTTCGAGATGAAAACGGAATGTATGAGTTTGATGGGATTATTCCGACATGAGGGGAAATTTCTTTGATTGTATCCTGTTTGTCACGATTTCGTAATGGATGAAGAACTCTCCTCCCGTGTAGACATAGGTCAGTTTCGACGGCCATCCTTCGGAGAAGATGTGCTGAATTTTCACCTTGCGTGTTTCTTTCTCCTTAATGGTTACCATCCCCCATCGCTTGGTGAAAATCCCCTCAATGATCTCCTGGCGCCAATTGAGGAGTTGATCCGGAAAACGATCTAGCTCCATGACTAATGCTATGTTGCCATACTTCGTCTTCCCGGGCTTTTTGGAGATGAGCACGCCCTTATCATCCCTGACCTCAATGATCTCAGTTTCGCCGAATATGAGCGGCAATTCGGCGAGAGTGACGGGGGGGAATCCCTCGATTTCGAGTTCAGCGATGTAGGGATCTTCTTCACCGCCCAGTGAATCCATCGGCCAGAGGCCGGTTGTTATCAGGAGAAGAACCAGCAGGAGGTCGCTGCGAAATGTTCTGATCACCCTTCGGTTATAAAGCGGGAAAATCATACCTTTTAATATAGGAGGCCCCTTCTGACATGTCAACAGTAGCAGAAACCTAAAAGATTTCCGGAGTTTCCTAAATTTTAATAGGAGTATCTTTATAAGTGATCGATTTCATAGAATGAAGGATTTTTCAGAATGTGATACTGCTGTTTCTTTGCTTCAATACCTCCAAAGTGACCCTATAGGGGTTCGCAGGCGGGGAATACTTACCCCTTCCGGCCTCTAAAGGGCCGGCTTTCCCCTCCCTGCTCACCCTCGATGGGTACCCCACTTCTCCAGTAGATTACGCTCAGAAACAACAGT
>CAYFXP010000335.1:0-2220 GCA_964346935.1 uncultured Syntrophobacterales bacterium | reverse complement strand
TACTTTATCCAAGAGGTGTATAATCAAAAACGGCTTCATTCTTCTCTGGGCTATCTTAGTCCAAATGAGTTTGAACAGATGCTTTCAGAAAAACAAAACCCCATCAGATCCTGTCAGATCACTCTAACCTGACCTGTCTAAACACAGGGGGGCAGTCCAAATTGACCAATGGCTTCTCCGACACATAGATCATGAGATATTGATCCCGAAACTCCCTCAAGGCAATCACGTGGTTGTCGGCATCAAAGCCGTAAGTGACCGTGGTGATCATTATGATGACGCCCAAAATACACATCGCCACCACCAGCTCGATTACCGTTAACCCTTCATTGCCCTTCATTAACCGTTTATCCCCTCTTTCAAAATAGTGATAACCCGCGCCAAGCATCCCCTAGGGCCGGGGATTCCCAGTGGTGTGAAATCTATTTAATTTCATATTCCTTGATATTCTTAGCCCTTCTGCCAACCTGCCGCTTGTTAATCGATTCTTGAAACTCTCTCAATAATTGCAGGCTGTTTACGGTTGGGGTCCTGCTATCGGTTTTCATGCTATATTGGACAAGGGCCATACAGGGCACCTTGAGCTCCCTCAATGTGATCTTCCTCCCTTCGGCATCCAGAATGACGGTGGACGGGAGAACTCGAAAGAGCTCTTCCCCGATGATGAGACCCTCCGCCATTTTCCCCATCACATACATCTCACAGCTCACGATAATACCGTCCTTCGTGCCACGGATCTGTTTTCGTTCCTGCTGGGCCCATGATGGAGTAAGGATGGCAAATGACATGATTGTGATGGATAAAAATATAGTGAGAAAAAACGCAATGGCCAGTTTGGTTCTTGACATCTTCCCCTCCTCTATTTCTGTTTCCAATAAACGGGAGCACTCTTTACCTCAAATGCTGGGTCCACTCGGACCTGCTCGATGGAGCCCGTGCTGAGCTGGATGAAGCCCGCAGCGGTCTCCTCCTGTCCCACGTGGATCCCGACGCTGGCGGGTAAACCCGAGCCCAAGTCAATGGAACTTCTGACCCTGCCATCGGGATATAGACCGATCACGGATTTTTTGTAGGCCGTACCCGTCTCGAAGTAGATGGCGTAGAGCTTTCCCGATCCGCCGTAGCCGCAGATATCATCATCGGGGGTGAAGGTGGTGAAGAGCACGACCCCTCCCAGGATGGACGGCTTGGTGAGAGAGCGCTCCTTCTGGTCGACGAGGTTTACGTACCATCCCTCAAAGCCCCTTACGTAATCCACGAGCTCATTCCAGTTGGGAAAGCCCCCGGCCGTACCGTTCTCGTATACCGCCACATCGGTGGCGTCAAACAGCGAGGTTGCGATGCCACCCTCGTCTTTCAGCCCATAGAATTTCTGCAGGCTAGCATCGGCCTTATCCGCCTCGGTCAGGTACCTACCCGTTCCGAAGAAGACCCAGAGGTTCTCCATCCTGTCCACCGCCGCCGTGGGAGCTGAGGTGATGGGCTCGCCACCATCAAAGAGGGTGGAAAGCACCCAGCCGCCGGGATCGGCGCTGCCATTGGTGGAAAGCCGGTACATCTTCCCCCGCCAGTTGCTCCCCTGTGGATATGTCTCCCCGATGTAGATCACATTCACGTCGTAGTCCAGCCCCATATCCACCGAAATCGGGCTCGCCATGAAGGAATTGGTGTCATCGACCTCGATTCTCCGCAGCAGGCCCCCCGTCCTCAGGTCGATGACGAAGATAGAGCCCCTCTGGGTGCTCGTGCCCTGGTAGTTGACGGGGCCCGAACCGACGATCAGATGCCACGTCTCCCCCACTTTGGAAATGTTCGGGTAGGACAGGGTAAACCCGAGGCTGGGATGGGTGAATTCCCACAGGGGCCTCGGGTTATCGGGGACGGTAATGTCAATGGCGAAGTAGGCGGACCGAAAGGTCCTCGTCTCAGGGGTTCCCCCGAAGGTATCGGTCACGCTGATCTCGCCTCCCCCCAATCGCATTCCCCCGATCAGGATGGTCCCCCATCCGCCGGGATGGTCGCCGTCGTTTGGGAAGATCCTCCCATCGGCAACCCGGGGCTTGAGGTCTACGTAATATACGTGGGTGTAATCCCCACGCGTCAGCCACTTGAGGTGGGGGAGCAGGTTATAGGGGATGTACGCCCAGAGCTCGCAGCCCAGGTCAGCCCCCTCGATCCAGCTCGTCTCATGATCTGGTGTCGCGGGGTCGTCGCCGGCCC
>CAYFXP010000334.1:0-21064 GCA_964346935.1 uncultured Syntrophobacterales bacterium | reverse complement strand
AGGAGAGGGCAAAGGGGAAACCCCGGCTTGGCTGCTTCTACTCGTTCCCCCACCCCTATGCCAGCGCACCGATCAGGGCCCTCAAGGACCAGGCAGGGCTTCTGGGCTTTGAGCTCGTCCCGGACCAGGATGTGAGTTTAGCAGCCATCGACGCGAAAAGCCAGGTCCTGGCGGCCAAGAAGAGCAAGCTCCATTTGATCTGGCACGGCAACACCACCAATTCCGTTGCCGTTGCCGTTAAGGACTCCTATGCGCTGGGGTTGGGAGCAGACCATATCGTCAATAACTGGGGTTTTGACGAAAACCTGATTAAGCTGGCCGGCAAAGCGGCCGAAGGGGTTATCGGCCTGGGAGTCTGTGCCTTTTACGGCCTCGATGTTCCTTTGATGCCTCAGGTTAAAGCGTACGCCAAAAAGGTAAGTCCGAGCCTGAAGGAGAAAGACCGGACCATCCGGGCTATCCAGGGCTGGGTGAAGGTGCTGCTGGCTCGCGAGGCCATGACGCGGGCGGACAAAGCGGGCAAGCTCAATGGCCCGGGGATCAAGGAGGCCTTCGAGACATTACGTGGCTACAACATCGCGGGAATCCCCAATGCCTTGGGCCGACCTCCCATCACCTACACAGCAACGGACCATAGGCCCGGCACTTCTGTAAGCGCCTACATCATTCGGAACGGTGAAATTGCGCATCTGAAGACCGTGGATCTCCAGGAAAGGTACCCCGATCGATGGGCCAGTTGGCTGGGCTGGTAAGGATGAAAGCCAGTCTCCCCGAGAAGGGGAGACTGGCTTTCATCCGCTGATATCCTTTGCCAAAAGGAGGCCTCTTGGAAACGGAAGGCAGCATACTAAAACTGAACAACATCGAAGTGCGCTATCACGAGGTGATTTTGGTCCTGAAAGGGGTTTCCATCGAGGTTCCCCAAGGCGGAATCGTAGCCCTTTTGGGGGCTAATGGAGCCGGGAAGAGCACCACCCTCAAGGCTATCTCCGGCCTACTAAAACATGAGGACGGCGCGGTTACCGACGGGAGCATCGAGTTCATAGGCGAACGGATCGACAGGTTGGAGGCCGAGGATATCGCCAAGAGGGGCATCTTTCAGATTATCGAGGGGAGAAGGGTCTTCGAGCACCTCACCGTGGAGGAAAATTTAAGGGTTGGCGCCCATCTGAGGGGAAATGGCAAGGCCTTAAGGGACAGGCTTGAGATGGTCTACCACTACTTTCCCCGTCTCAAAGATCGGCGTAACGTCATCGCTGGCTTCGTGAGCGGCGGAGAGCAACAGATGACGGTTATCGGCCGAGCCCTGATGGCGCAGCCGAAGCTGATGCTCTTGGACGAGCCCTCCATGGGCCTCGCTCCAATGCTGATCAAGGAGATCTTCGACATCATCACCATGCTCAATCAGAAGGAGAAAATTCCCATTCTCTTGGTGGAGCAGAACGTGAAGCTGGCCCTCACCGTGGCATCGCACGCCTATGTGCTCGAAAACGGTCGGATCGTCATGGACGACACCTCGGAGAAGCTCAAGGAAAACCCCGATATTCGGAACTTCTAACTGGGCCTGACCGATGTCGGTGGCCGGAAGAGCTTCCGGGATGTGAAGCACTACAAACGCCGGAAGCGGTGGTTGACCTAACCTCCATGAAGTGAAAGGCGGGGGCGGTTAAAAGATTCGTTCGTCCTCGCGGGCTACGTGCCCATGGATAGTATGGAGTAAGCGATCATCCATGAGGGAATCGGGGGGAGGGGGTCGAGTCCGCTTCCCCCATCCTACCCATAGTGGTTTGGGAGTTTTTATGGGGTTTCATTGAGTTCTCTGAAAAAGCCGCTCTTCACTGCTCAAAAATATTTTTTCGACAATTCTAAAGCTCGCTTCACTGCAAATCCAAAACTCGCCCTTTGGGCTCAGACATTGGATTTGCGCCCGTTCCGCATCGCTAAGAATTGTTACCGAAAAAATCTTAATTCGCGCTCAGAGCTTACTTTTCCAATTTTTCGGCGATCGCTTCTTCACCCATATCGAGGAGAGCCCTATGTCCCAATTGGACAGAATCACAGGATATTTCCGTAAGGATCTGGAGACGATGCCGTGGGCCGAGAAAAAGGCATACCTCGAGGGAAAGCTGCGGGAAATTGCCCGCTACGCCTATAAACACGCGCGGGCCTTCAAGGAGAAGCTTGATTCAGTCGGCCTGAAGCCCGATGACATTGAGGCCATTGAGGAACTGGAAAAGATCCCCGTTACGAAGAAGGCCGATCTCGTCGAACTCCAAAAGAGGGACCTGCCCTTCGGTGGCTTTGTGGGCGTTCCCGTGGAAAACCTGAGGCGGATATACGTCTCCCCGGGCCCAATCTATGAGCCAGGGGAAAGGGAATACGATGAGATCGCCTGGGCTCAGGGCTTGTATGCAGGGGGATTCAGGCCCGGGGATATCGCCGTCAACACCTTTAACTATCACATGATGCCCTTTGCCATGAATATGGTTGATAACTCCCTCAACATGGTGGGATGCATTACTGTTCCCACGGGAGTGGGAAACACCGAGCTCCAGGTCAACATCCTGAAGAGCTTAAAAGTCACGGGATTCTGCGGCACACCCAGTTTCCTCCTCACAATCGCCGAAAAGGCTGAGGAAATGGGCCTCGATCTGAAAAGGGATCTCAACCTCAAAGTGGCATTTGTAGCCGCCGAAATGCTTCCGGAATCCCTCCGAAAAACCCTCGAGGATAAACTCGGGGTCATCCTTCGCCAGAGCTATGGGACGGCAGACATTGGATCTCTGGGATACGAATGCATGAAAAAGAAGGGGATGCATATTCCCGACGACAAGATCGTCGAAATCGTCGATCCCCGAACGGGAAAACAGCTTCTTCCGGGGGAGGCGGGGGAGATTGTGGCCACTAACTTTAATAAGACGTATCCCCTCATACGTTTCGGAACGGGAGACCTTTCCTATCTTACCGATGAACCCTGTGCATGTGGGCGGACCTCCCCGCGGCTGGTCAGGATCCTGGGACGGACGGACCAGCTCACCAAGGTCCGAGCGGTATTCGTCCATCCCGGCCAGGCCGATGAAGTCGCACGGCGACACCCCAATATCTCCGCCCACCGAGTTGTAGTTACCCGGGAGAGTAATCAAGACGTTATGACCTTTCAGGTAGAACTCAGGGATGAAAACGTGGATAAGGAGAAATTGAGGAAAGCCATTCAAGACACCATAAGGGATGTGATGAAAGTCCGGGGTGATGTGGAATTCGTCTCTCAAGGGACTATTCCGGAGGGGGCCAAGAAGATAGAGGATAAGAGGACCTGGGATTGATCCGTATGTTAGTGGAGTTACGTTCTCCCCGTTCGATGGGGCTTGATGCGAGATCTATGACGAACTGCCTGGAATATTGGAATAATGGAATACTGGAATAATGTGTTCATGAAGTATTACCCTGAAAGAGGTTGGAGGAGCGTCCGCCTCCGGCGGACTTGAGGCTCAAGGCCAAGAATTCTTTGCCTCATGCCTCACCGAAGCGATCCTTAAGCGAAGCGCTCCTGAACCAAAAGGAACACTTTCTCCGCTTTTGATACCCAATATTCCAGCATTCCATCGTTCCATGGAGTTTAATTCGCGCTCAGAGCTCGTTTTTCCGATTTTTCAGACATCTTGATATCCATACGGGGCAGGAAATTGAGTAAGAAACCGGACAGGTTCTCGGGGTATTACAACCAGGCCATGGAGACAATGCCTCCCCGGGAGAGGGAGCATTACCAAAATCACTTCCTACGCCAAATCATCCAGTATGCCCACCGACGTTCGCCCGGAATACGGGAGAAATTTCGGGCCGCAGGGATTGTTCCCGAGGACATTCGCACTGTAAGGGATTTGGAAAAAGTTCCCATTACCGAAAAGGCGAGCCTCATCTCCCTCCAGGAAAAGGAACCACCCTTTGGGGGCCTTCTCACAACGCCCCACAACCGATTGAGGAGGATCTATCTCTCACCTGGCCCGATTTTCGTTCCGGAGGGAAGACAATCCCGCTATTGGAGGTGGGAGGCGGCCTTTTACGCGGCGGGTTTCAGGAGAGGCGATATCGTCCAAATTACCCTTTCGTATCACTTGACCCCGGGGGGCTGGATGCTGGAAGAACCCCTCCACTCCCTCGGTTGCGCCGTGATTGCGGCGGGAGTGGGAAACCTCGATTCCCAGGTCAAGATCATGCGCGAATTGCGCGTAACTGGGTTTGTGGGAATGCCCAGCTTTCTCCTCAGCATTGGCGACCATGCCGAGAGCTTGGGTATCGATTTGAAAAAGGACCTATCCTTGGAGGTATCCTTTTTGACCATAGAGCTGTTGACTGAATCCATGCGAAATTCCATAGAGAAACGGTTCGGCATGGTAGCCCGGCAGGGCTATGGAACCGCGGAAGTGGGGGCTATTGCCTACGAATGCATCGAGAACCGCGGCATGCACATCGCCGATGATCTCATCGTGGAGGTCGTGGATCCGGGAACGGGAAAACACATGGGGCCCGGAAAAATCGGAGAGGTCGTTGTAACCCTCTTTAACAAGGCCTATAGCCTCATCCGATTCGGAACGGGCGATCTCTCGTACTATGACGACAGCCCTTGCCCATGTGGAAGGACGTCCGCTCGGCTTCCCAGGCTCGTTGGACGGGCAGACCATGCAACGAAAGTGAGGGGCATCTTCATTCACCCCTCGCAAACTGATCAGCTCATCAGTCGGTATCCCGAGATAACTAAGTATCAAGTTGTCGTCGACAGGAAGGAGAAGGGCGATGAAATCACCTTTTACTTAGAACTTGCGGATCAACATGCCGATAGAGAAAAGCTGAAGGCGGATCTCCAGGTCGCCATCAAAGATGTCTTGAAGCTCCGGGGCAAGGTCGAATTTGCCCCCAAGGGCTCCATCCCCGAGGGGGCGAAGACCATCGACGACAGAAGGGCTTGGCGTTGAACTCGAGAGCTGAATTGGCCTAGACGGGCTGTTGCCCATATCCCTGGAGCGAACATTAAAGAATTTTTGGTAACCATTCTTAGTGAAGCGAAACGGCCGCAAACCCAACTGTCTGAGCCCGAAGGGTGAGTTTTGGGTTTGCAGTGAAGCGAACTCCAGAATGGTCAAAAATTATTTTCGGTGAGCGGAATGGGTTTTTGGCAACAGCCCATAGAGGATTTGACACTACCCGCGAACTCCAACCAATAAGGAGGAAGAGGAGATGTTTGTTAAGTCGAAAATGGAGAGAAACCCCGTCACCATTAGTCCTGACGCATCCTTCTACGATGCCCGAAAACTCATCCGTGAGGAAGGCATTCGCCACCTGCCGGTGGTGGACAAAAAGGGGAAGTTGGTAGGGCTTATTACTGACCGCGATATCCGCGAGGCCGGTCCGTCGGATGCGAGCCTATTGAGCGTTCAGGAGATCAATTACCTGTTGGCGAAGTTAAAGGTGAGTGGATTCATGACGCCCGCGGAGAAATTGATCACGGTCACGCCGGACACCCTCATTGAGAAAGCGGTTCAGCTGCTCCACGACAACAAAATCGGTTCTCTTCCCGTCGTCGATGGGAATGAATTGGTGGGAATTATCACGGAAACGGACATCCTCGAGCTCTTTGTGGACGTGGTCGGGCTCAACGTGAAGGGGACCCGGATAACCATGCTCCTGGAAGATGAACCCGGGAAACTCTTCGGCGTTCTTAAGGTCATCAAGAATCATAACATAAACGTCATTAGCATCATCTCCCCTACCCTGACATTCGAGGGGAAGAGGATGGTAGTCATACGCATGAAAACCCATGAGTACGAGGATGTCTTACAAAAGCTCGAGAAGGCCGGCTACGAGATTATGAACGTGACCAAATGGCCCTCTATGTAGCGTTCCTCTATATCACGCTCAATGATGGCATATTGCGCATGATTCGTGGCTGACGGCAGCTCAAGGGCAAGAGTATACTTGAGAAACTGGAGAAATCCCAACTCCATTTAGCTTGACAGGTTTCCCTTTATGCTGTTTATTTTTTGAAAAGGTCGCCAGTTTACGTAAAGTGATAGAAAGTTGGGGGTTTGACGCCATGAAATACTACAAGATTGGGCAGCTGGCCGACCTCGCCGCGCTCAGCCCACGAACCATCCGATACTATGAGGAAATAGGCCTCCTCAATTCCATTAGACGGGTTGAGGGTAGCAGAAGGGTGTACACGGATCAAGACTACCAAAGGATCAAGTTTATCAAGAGGCTCAAGCATCTGGGGTTAACCCTGGCTGAGATGCACGAGTTGGAGCACCTCTACCAGACTCACCGGACCAATAAAAAGGTTTTGCCGAGGCTTCTGGAACTGCTGGAAAGCCATGTGGAAAAGATCGAGGAGAGAATTCGAAACCTGGAGAAATTGAAATCCGAGATCCTGACCTATCATGAAAGGATCGAGAAAAAACTCGACCAGGGGGGCTAATGGGTTTCCGGTTTACGGGGAGGACCGCCTATGATGATAAAAACCATTGGCGTGGTTGGGGCGGGACAGATGGGGAGCGGCATCGCTCAAGTTTCCGCTACTTCCAATTTCCATGTAATCATGAGCGATATCAGTGAGGCGTTGGTTGAAAAGGGTAAATCCGGCATCTCCAAATCCCTTGATCGAATGGTTCAAAAGGAGCGGATAAGCTCCTCCCAAAAAAAGGATATTATGGCCAGGATCGAGGGGACTGTTGACATGGGCAAAATGAAAGGGGCTGATTTCATCATCGAGGCCGCTACGGAAAATGAAGGATTGAAACTGAGCATATTCAAGGAATTGGATGATATCTGCCCCAAGGAGATCGTTCTTGCCAGCAACACCTCCTCCATCTCCATCACCAAAATTGCCTCAGCCACAACACGTCCGCCAAAGGTAATCGGAATGCACTTCATGAACCCGGTCCCCATCATGGAACTGGTTGAACTCATTAGGGGCTTTGCGACCTCGGAGGAAACCTTTCGGATGACGAAGGGCCTCACTGAAAAGCTGGGGAAAACGCCCATCGAGGCCAATGACCTCCCCGGCTTTATCTCGAATCGCATCCTCATGCCCATGATCAATGAGGCCATCTATGCCTTATACGAGGGCGTTGGAGACGCGGAGGCCATCGATAAGGTGATGAGATTAGGGATGAAGCATCCCATCGGGCCTTTGGCTTTGGCGGACCTGATTGGTTTGGATACGGTCTTGGGCATACTGCAGGTACTCCAGGAAGGCCTTGGGGATCCCAAATACCGTCCCTGTCCCCTCCTCAAAAAATACGTCGATGCGGGGTACCTCGGGAGAAAGACGGGAAGGGGGTTCTTCAACTACGAAAAAATATGATTGAAGAGGCAAGAAACAGTGCTGCGGTCAGAAAAGGGGAACGTGGAAGGTTAAGGCTAAGGCTAAGGTCAAGCCTCGAGGCTGACAGGATCGAGTAAGGATTGGGCAGTAGGCAGCGCGTTGCAAGTGCTCGGGACTAGGGGCCAGGTAGTGTCTGAGGTTGGAGACGGCAGGGGAAATGTCAAATGACGAATGACGAGACCCGAACATCGAGCACGAACACGTTTCACGAACACGAACACCGAGCACGGACACACAACACGAACTCTGAGCGAAAGGGAATTCGGAAAGGGAGCTCTGAGCGCGAATGATATTTTTTCGACAACCACTCGTAAATGGCCCCAGCGGGTACAAACCTGGTTCTGGGTTGAAGGGTGCGTAAACGTTGGAATCGTCGAAAAAAATATGGCTGAGTAGCGAGGAGCAACTTTTCCGGAGGTCTCGGGTCACATCACGAGCACGGACCACGGGCACGAAACTGTGAACGGAGTGGATTTGGGGCAACAGCCCGCTGAGCGGCGAAGAGCGAGTTTTTCCTGAAATCTCGAGAATAGATTTTGAGGAGAGCCCAATGGATTTCAATCTGACCACCGAGCAGGAAATGATCCGGGATATGGTCAGGGAATTCGCGGAAAAAAATATCAAGCCCGTCGCCGCCCTATACGATGAGGAGAGCCGGTTCCCCTTCGAAAATCTGAAGAAGATGGCCCAATTGGGTTTGATGGGTATGAATATTCCCGTGGAATATGGTGGCTCAGAAGTCGGGGTTGTCGCGTATAGCCTTGCGATGACGGAAATAGGGAAGGCCTGTGCCTCTCACGCCGTTACCACTTCCGTTACCAATATGGTGGCCGAAGTGATCTATGAGTTCGGAACCGAGGAAATAAAGAGGAAACACATTCCCAAACTGTGCAATGGGGAATACCCCGCCGGTTCCTTTGCCATCACCGAACCCCACACGGGGTCCGATGCTGCGAACATAAAGACCTCGGCCGTTTTCGATGGAACCCATTACGTTCTCAATGGAAGCAAAACCATGATCACCAGCGGAGAACATGCCGGCATTACGGTAGCCTGGGCAGTCACGGATAAAACCGCGAAAAAGGGAAAGGGAATCAGCGCCTTCGCTATTGAAAAGGGAACTCCGGGGTTCACCATTGGAAAGGCTGAGGACAAGATGGGACATCGGGCCTCACCCCTGAATGAGCTCATCTTCGATAATTGCCAAATACCCAAAGAGTGCCTCCTGGGCCAGGAGGGAGAGGGATTTAAGATTGCCATGATGGAGCTCGACGGGGGACGCATCGGGATCGGTTCTCTCGCTGTGGGAATCGGTTTCGGCACCATCGATTTTGCGGCTCAATACGTGAAGGAAAGGGAGGCCTTCGGCCAACCCCTTTCGAGGTTCGAGGCCATCCAGTGGATGATAGCCGACAGCTATACCGAACTGGAAGCCGCACAGCTCCTCGTCCTGAGGGCTGCCTCTTTAAAGGAAAATAAGTTACAATTTACCAAAGAGGCGTCCATGGCCAAATTATTTGCCACGGAGACGGCCAGACGAGTTGCCATCCGGGCTGTCCAGATGCTGGGAGGATATGGGTACACGAGGGATTATCCGGTGGAGAGGTACCTTCGAGATGTCATCGGGACAACGCTTTACGAGGGTACCTCAGAGGTTCAACGCATCGTCGTGGCGAGGGAGATCCTTAAACAACGATGAAAAGGGGAACTGAGGAAGGAAGGTTGAATGGAAGCACAGAAGGACGAGCTTCTCCAAAGATTTGAACTCTATGGCTGTTTTCAATGTGGAAAATGCACGGGTGGCTGCCCGGTATCCCTCAAGTCGAAACTGAATATCAGGAAACTGATGATCGAAGTCCTCCTCCGTGAGAACTTGGGCAATGTGCTTCAAAGGGAGGAACTCTGGGATTGCACCACCTGTAAGACCTGTACGCTCCGGTGTCCGAGGGGGCTGGAGCCCATGGATCTCCTCATTGGTATGCGATCCCTGCAGGTCGAGGAGGGTCATATTCCGAAGACCATCATCGAAGCCCTCGAAGGTGCCTACAAATATGGAAATCCATGGGGGGTTGTCAAGAACAAGAGGAGCGACTGGAGGAACGAACTGCAACTGAAGGTCTTTCCTCAGGGAGATAAAGCGGCCAACCTCTATTTCCTGTGCTGTACGGCAGCATACGACACCCGGGTTCAGAATGTAGCCCGAGCCCTCGTTCAGTGCTTTCACCAGATCGGATATGATTTCGCTACGCTGGGAAACGATGAGACCTGTTGCGGAAGCGAGATCCGGAGGATGGGGGAAGAAGGGCTCTTCGAAATGCTCATGGAGGGGAACATCCAAAGCTTCAACAAGTACGACATCCGGTCTATCGTCACCACCTCTCCCCACTGTTACAACACCATAAAGAATGATTATGGCCAAGATAGCTTGCAAGTCAGTCATTATACCCAGGTCTTAGCCGAAACCATTGAGGGAAAAAACCCGTTCTCCAGGGAGATGAAAAAAGTTGTCACCTATCACGACCCGTGCTTTTTGGGAAAACAGAACGGGATTTTCGACGAGCCAAGACAGATTCTGAAGAGCATTCCAGGGGTTACCTTCATCGATTTCGATCGATCCAGGGAGAAGAGCCTTTGCTGTGAGGGCGGAGGCGGACGCATGTGGGTGGAGTCCTCTGATCAAGGCGCTCGATTGGCGGAAACTCGGGTTCAGGATGCGGTTGAGATGGGGGCTGAGATTCTCGCGACGGCTTGCCCCTTCTGCCTGCTGACGCTGGAGGATGCCGTAAAGACTACGGGAAATGAAGAAAAACTCAGTGTCATGGACATCACGGAAATTTTGCTTGAGGTACTATGAACCACAGGAGAACAAAGGGGGAGTGAGGGATGAGTTTTGAGGCTAGAGATTTTCTACCTTTAACCTCAAGCCTGCCGTAGGCGGACGTTCCTACAACCTGTCTCACGGCCTTACGAAAAGGAGCTATTATGGAAATCATCGTCTGCATCAAGCGAGTTCCCGAGACTGCCGAGGCGGATATTGTCATTGATAAAACGGGAAGGGATATCGAGAAAGGAGGGCTCGTTTTCGATATCAACGAATGGGACAACTACGCCGTGGAGGAGGCCATCCTTCTGAAGGAGAAGTTTGGGGGATCTGTCACCGTCATTTCTATGGGGCCAGAGGAAGTCAACGAAACCCTCAGGAGGGCGCTGGCCATGGGGGCTGATCAGGCGATCCGCCTTACAGATCCTGCTTTCGAGAGTTCTGACGGGTACGCAATCGCCAAGACCCTGAGCCAGGCCATTAAGCCCCTGTCCTATGACCTGATTCTAACGGGAGTTCAGACAGAGGACGATGGCTATGGTCAAGTGGGCCCGGCCCTGGCGGAAACCCTCGGAATTTGTCACGCCGCCGTAGTCAATCAGATAGAGGGTATTGAGAACGACAAAGCCAGGGTCCATCGGGAACTGGAGGGCGGTCTCGAGGAACTCCTTGACTTGGAACTTCCCGCGGTTCTTACCATTCAGACTGGCATTAACGAGCCGAGATACGTCTCCATTATGGGAATCCGAAAGGTGGCTCAGAAGAAGATCAAGGTCCTAGGCCTCCAAGACCTCTCCATGAAGCCCGAAGAAGCGGGAGAGGATGGGTCCCTAACCGTTGTGGAGAGGGTGTCCTTCCCACCCGTTGGAAAAGGAGCCCAGATGCTCGAAGGGACGATGGACGAGATTTCCGATAAGGTCATCACGATACTGAAGGAGCAGGGAGGTGTTGCCTAGATGGACGATATCCTTGTGCTTGTCGAACACCGGCAGGGGGCGATTCGAGATATCACCTTCGAGATGCTCATGAAGGGGAAACAACTGTCCGAAAAGACGGGCAACCCGCTCACAGCCGTTCTCCTTGGGAACGATGTTGGAGCGATGGCCGAAGAGCTGAAAGGTCGGGCCAACCGTATCGTCGTTGTTGAGGATCTAAGATTGGAGAACTTCAACTCCGAGGCTTACCAGCAGGTTCTCGGAAACCTGGTCCAACAGGAGAAGCCTTTTCTCGTGGTCGTAGGCCACACGGCCTTTGGAATGGATCTGGCCCCAAGCCTCTCTACTCAGATAAATGCCCCATTGGCCACGGACTGTATCGATGTCATGGTGGAAGGTGATCAAATAAGAACCACCCGCCAGACATACGGAGGCAAGCTTAATGTGGAGGTCCGTCTCAAACCCGCCCAATGCTCTGTTGTTACCCTTCGACCCGCATCGGTCTCCGTGGCGGACTATTCCCTAGGCGGCGAGATCACCAGGGTTACATCGCCCCTTACGGAGGAAATCGCCTCCAAGAGGTTCCTGGAATACGTGGAGGCCGCAGCCGGGGAGGTGGACATCACTCAAGCGGGTATTCTGGTCTCCGTTGGTCGGGGCATTAAGGATCCGGAAAACATTCCCCTGGTGCAAGAGTTGGCTGATTCCCTCAAAGCTGCCCTCTCATGCAGTCGGCCCGTGGTCGACAAGAAGTGGCTTCCGAAAGACCGGCAGGTAGGAACCTCCGGCAAGACGGTCAAACCCAAGGTCTATATAGCCATCGGCATCAGCGGTGCCTTTCAGCACGTTGCCGGCATGAAGGGATCCGGAACCATCATAGCCGTCAACCGAGATCCCAAGGCCCCTATTTTCAACGTCGCCCATTACGGAATCGTGGGGGACCTCTTTAAGATAGTTCCGACCCTCAAGGGAAAAATCCAAGAGGCATTTGCATAGGCTCAGATGATGGTCTTCAGCTTGAGGTCGGAGGATTGGCCCGATGGGCCTTAAGGCGCGAGGCAAGAAATTCCCTGCCTCAAACATCAAAGGGAGCGGAGCGGTCCTCAAACCGCCCCGCACCCGATTCAATATATGTCCAATGCTGACATTCCTTAAACAAAGAGCAACCAACACTCTAATCGTGGGAGACAAGAATGGATTTCGAGCTCACCGATGAACAGAGGGATATTCAGCGGGCAGCCAGGGAATTTGCCCAAGGAGAATTCGACAGGGAGCTGGCCCTGGAGCTAGAGAGGGATCACGCATTCCCAAAGTCCCTCTGGAAGAAGGCCTGCGAACTCGGCTTCATCGGCCTTCATTTTCCCGAGGCCTATGGAGGCCAGAGTTTGGGTATTATGGAAAACACCCTGGTGGTGGAGGAGTTCTGCCGTCAGGATTCCGGTATCGGCGTTGCCCTGAGTTTGGTCGACTTTAGCTCCGAGGTCATCCTTCGGTTCGGGAATGAAGCCCAGAAACAGAAGTATCTCCCGCCGGTAGCCAAAGGGGAGGCGATTTCCGCCGGAGCATACACGGAACCTGACCACGGAAGTGACATCACGAAGCTCTCGACAATCGCCGTGAAAAAGGGGAGAGAATTCATTATCAACGGAACCAAGACCTTCACCACCAATGGTACACTGGCGGACCACTTCGTGGTCCTCTGTCAGACAAATCCTGGGGCCGACCCTCCCTATCGCGGGATGTGCACTATTCTGGTGAAGAGGGGAACGCCGGGATTTGAGGCCACGGAGTTGGGTGATAAAATGGGAATTCGAATGACTTCCACGGCGGAGCTCTCATTTTCGGACGTCCACGTGCCCCTGGGAAACCTCCTCGGCCAGGAAAACCGTGGGTTTTATCAGGTGCTGGAGTTCTTCGATGAAAGCAGAATTGAGATAGCGGCCCAGGCCCTAGGAATTGCTCAGGGTGCCTTTGAGAGAGCCCTGGCCTACGCTAAGGAAAGGCGCCAGTTCGGGCAGAGAATTGTGGACTTTCAGGCAACCCAGCACAAACTCGCCGACATGTGCACAAAGCTCGAGACGGCCCGGCTCTTAACCTATAAGGCTGCCTGGAATTATGACTGCGGTCGCATCGATCCCCTGTTGACCTCCATGGCGAAGATGCATGCCGGAAGGGTGAGCGTCGAAGTCGCGGACGAGGCCATTCAGATATTCGGAGGATATGGTTACATAACGGAATACGAGGTGGAGCGGTTCTATCGGGATGCAAAAATCATGGAAATCTATGAAGGGACACGGGAGATCCAGAAAAATACCATCGCCAGCTCGCTGATTGGAAAGCTAAAATGAATGAGAAATGTCAAAGACGGCCGACCGCGGACGGCGGACAGCGGTCAATATTTGTCATTTGGATTTTGGCATTTGGATTCTGAAATTATGGCAGGAGCAAAGAAAAAACCAAACGACCACGTTATCCCAACAGCCCTCGTTATCGGAGGCGGCATCGCTGGAATGCAGGCCTCCTTGGACATTGCCGATAAAGGATTCAGGGTCATCCTGGTGGAGAACGAACCTACCATCGGCGGGCACATGGCCCAGCTCGATAAGACCTTCCCCACCCTGGACTGCTCTTCCTGCATCTTGACCCCCAAGATGGTGGAAATAGGCAACCATCCCAACATAGAGCTTATGACGTATTCCGAGGTTGTGGATATACGGGGGGAGGTGGGCGACTTCAACGTTACAATCAGGAAGAAGCCTCGATATGTGGATGCAAGGAAGTGCACCGCGTGTGGTCTCTGTGCCGAAGCTTGTGTTCAACGGGAAAGGATTCCCAATGAGTTCGACATGGGAATCGGCAACCGGTCAGCCGCATACATATCCTTCCCTCAGGCAGTGCCTCAAACTTACCTCATTGACCCGGGCAATTGCCTCATGCTGACGAGGGGAAAATGCGGAAAGGAACCCAAATGCCAGAAGGCGTGCACCCTCAATGCTATCGACTTCACGGAAAAAGAGGAGACTATCACGGCGCGTGCGGGTGTTATTGTGGTGGCCACGGGTTATGACCAATTTGACCCGAAGCTAAAGCCAGAATACGGGTATGGAAGGTATGAAAACGTGCTCTCCGGGATCGAATTCGAGAGGCTCTGTTCTGCATCCGGCCCAACGCAGGGAAAAATCCAACTCCATGGGAAACAGCCGAAGCGTGTTGTCTTTATTCAGTGTGTAGGATCGAGGGACAAGGCCGTGGGGAACGAATATTGTTCCCGGGTGTGCTGCATGTATGCGGCCAAGCAGGCCCACCTGGTCAGAGAGCGAATTCCCGATGCAAAGATCACCGTCTGCTACATGGATATCAGGGCCTTCGGAAAGGGGTATGAGGAATTCTACGACCGAGTCCAGAGGGAGAATATCCACTTTAGGCGGGGAAACCCATCCGAGATCTATAAACGGGGACCGTCCCTCATGGTTCGTGGGGAGGACACACTCCTCGGAGAACCCTACGAGGAGGAGGCGGACCTCGTGGTGCTGGCAACGGGCCTCGTTCCCAGGAAGGGCGGGGGGGATATCGGCAAACTGTTGGGGCTCTCTCAAACCCCTGACGGGTTTTTCCAAGAAGCCCGGGCGGAGGAAACCATCGCCACCTCGAGGGCGGGCATCTTCTTGGCCGGTTGCTGCCAGGGCCCCAAGGACATCCCCGATACCGTTGCCCAAGGGAGCGGGGCTGCTTCCTTGGCTTGTGTACAACTGGCGAAAGGGAGGAGCTGAAGATTCGCCATGAAGATTGGCGTCTATATCTGCCATTGCGGAACCAACATTGCGGGTCACGTGGATGTAGAGGCGGTTAGGTGCTTCGCGGAGAATTATCCGCACGTAGCCATCGCCAGAGACTACACCTATCTGTGTTCGGATCCAGGTCAAGACCTCATCATTAACGACATCGAGAAGTATCAGCTTAACCGAATCGTTGTAGCCGCTTGCTCACCAACAATGCATGAGGGAACGTTTCGGAAAGCGATCTCCAAAACGGGCCTCAACGCTTACTTCCTGGAGATTGCCAACATTCGGGAACAGTGTTCCTGGGTACATGCCGATCAGGCAAGGGCTACAGAAAAAGCTAAAGACTTAGTTCTCGCGGCCATCGCCAAAGCAGCGCTTCTTGAACCTCTGGAGGAAACGGAGGTCCCGGTGACACGATCCTCTCTCGTTATTGGTGGCGGAATTGCGGGCCTTCAATCTGCACTAGACATCGCCGACTCCGGGTTCAAGGTCGTCCTCATCGAGAGGAATCCCAGCATCGGGGGCCATATGGCCCAATTGGATAAGACTTACCCCACCATGGAAATGGCGGATGACCTCATCTTGGCGAAAATGAAAAGGGCCGCGGAGAACTCCGACATGGAGATCTTAACCTGTACCGAGATAGTGGCCGTTGAGGGATTTGTGGGAAATTTCACCGTCACCGTGAGGAAAAAACCGAGATACGTAGATCCCTTAAAGTGCAACAGCTGTGGTCAATGTGGGGAGATCTGTCCTGTTGGGGTCCCCAACGAATTCAACCTAGGCCTGGATCATCGACCAGCCATTTACCTTCCCTTCTCGGAAGCAATCCCTCATAGCTATGTGGTCGATCCCGATGCATGTCAATACGTGGCAAGGGGAGAATGCGGCAAGTGCGTTGAGATTTGTCCCTCCAAGGCCATCGATTTTACCCAAGAGGAGGAGGTAAGAACCATTGAGGTGGGAACAATTGTCATCGCTACCGGATTCGAGCCCTTCGATGCCAGGTTGAAACCGGAATTCGGATATGATCGTTACGAGCGGGTTATTACAGGTCTGGAGCTCGAACGGCTCCTCTCTCCCGTAGGCCCAACCGGTGGGAATCTGCCGGCGCATTGGGGGGAACCCGAAAACATCGTCTTTATTCAGTGCGTTGGATCAAGGGATAAGATCGTCGGAAACGAATACTGTTCCAGGATCTGTTGCATGTATACCGCAAAACAGGCCAATCTCCTCAGGGAAAAATTTCCAGGGTCCAGAGTTACGATTTGCCATATCGATGTCAGGGCCTTTGGGAAAGGGCACGAGGAGTTCTATGAAAGGGTTCAGAAGGCCGGCGTAATCTACCGGAAGGGTATCCCCTCGGAGATTTATAAAAAGGGGGAAAAACTCCTCACGAAGGCTGAGGATTCCCTTTCGGGGGAGGTCTATGAGGAGGAAGCTGATCTCGTCGTGCTTGCCACTGGACTTGCCCCCTCAAGGGAAGCCCATAAGCTGCGAAACCTCCTCAAGTTGAGCCAAGGTCCGGATCGGTTTTATATGGAAGCCCATCCCAAGCTGAGACCTCTGGACACTGCTGTCGACGGGATTTATCTGTCCGGTACATGCCAGGGGCCAAAGGATATCGCAGATACCGTTTCCCACGCCCATGGAACCGCCTCACGGGCTGCCACTGCCCTCTTTAAGGAAAAGCTCAAGATCGAACCCATCACTGCATGGGTTGATGTGGAGATATGTTCCGGAT
The DNA here is from genome assembly GCA_964346935.1 of uncultured Syntrophobacterales bacterium. Taxonomy (GTDB): domain Bacteria; phylum Desulfobacterota; class BSN033; order WVXP01. Next base: position 4,404 of record CAYFXP010000334.1, on the reverse strand, counting down.
GTGGTCTCTGCGAGGAAGTGTGTGAGTACGGTGCCCTGAGAAAGGATGAGTACTGGGGACGTATGACCGTTAACGCGGCTTTGTGTAAGGGATGTGGGGCTTGTCACTCCGTCTGTCCGGTCAAGGCAATTACGATAAGACAATTCAAAACTGCGCAGGTCCTCGTTCAGATCGAGATGATGGCCTAATGAGAAGCTCCACCTCTGGCGCATTGGTTTAGAATAACCCTGGCGAGGGTTATCATTATCATGGAGAGGAACAGGGAAAAATCGAAGGGAATGATTCATGTTTATACCGGACCGGGAAAGGGAAAGACCACCGCGGCCCTCGGCCTTGCCATGCGAGCTCTCGGACATGGCCTCAAGGTCTATATCATCCAGTTTATGAAGGGAAATATCCAATACGGAGAGCTGGAAACAGCCCGCCGACTCTCGCCCGATATCGTCATCAAGCAAATGGGCCGTGAGACCTTCGTTGATCGAAACAACCCCGATAAGATCGATATCGAATTAGCCCAAAAGGCCTTCCAGCTGGCAAAGGAGGTTATTGGGGCCGGGGAATACAACATCGTGGTATTGGACGAGATTAACGTGGCAGTGGATTATGGCCTCATTTCCCTGCAGGCCCTCCTGGATCTCCTCGATTCAAGGCCTCCCCATATTGAGCTGATCCTTACGGGGAGAGACGCCAAAAGGGAGGTGATCGAGAGGGCAGACCTGGTTACGGAGATGGTGGAGGTAAAACACTACTACGGAGAGGGCATCCATTCCAGGGAGGGGATTGAGGTCTAGCGAGGTTAGAGCGGTTGGCAATCTGGAGAAAGGAGCTCTGAGCACAAAAATATGCAGTAATGGCGTGCTGTAGTCAGAAAGGGGAAAGAGGTTTGAGGTTTGAGGTTTGAAGTTGGAGGCTGAAGGCAAAATGTCAAATGCCAAATGTCAAAGTTCAAATGAAAAGGCAAGATCCAAATGACAAATAACTGATAACGGACACGAAACACGAACACGAGAGTCAAAGTTCAAAGTTGGGAATCTCTGGGAAACCAGAAAAAAGAACTGTGATCGGGATGGGTTTTGGGCAACAGTCTGTTGAGCAGCAAAGGACGATTTTCTCAGAGAACTCACTTTACTTCGTCTACAAGGGGGGATTCAATGTTTCGGGAAGATTACTTGAAGACCATCGGTGATGACCAGAAAAGGTGGGCCGAGGACCTCAGCAAGGTCCTTTCGGAGGTCCCCGAGAGGCTACCCCGATTTTCGACCATATCCGATATGGAAATCAAGGGACTCTATACCCCGAAAGACCTCGAACATTTGGACTATTCGAGGGATGTCGGTTTTCCCGGTATCTACCCCTTCACTCGAGGGGTTCAACCCTCAATGTACCGGGGAAGGATCTGGACGATGCGAATGTTCTCCGGGTTGGGGGGACCTGAGGAGACGAACAAACGGTTTCACTATCTCCTGGAACACGGAGAGACCGGCCTCTCCATCGCCTTTCACTACCCAACCCTGATGGGATACGACAGCGACTCCCCCATGGCCAGGGGCGAGATCGGGAAATGCGGGGTAGCCGTGGACAGCCTTAAGGATATGGAGATCCTGTTGGAGGGAATTCCCCTCGATAAAGTAACCACATCGATGACCATCAATCCGCCGGCATCTATCCTGCTAGCCATGTACATCGTTGTAGCGGAAAAACAGGGGGTGAGCAAAGCCCTGATCGGGGGGACCATCCAGAACGACATGCTCAAGGAGTTCATCGCTCAGAAAACCTTCATGCTTCCGCCCAAGCCCTCGATGCGGCTCATCGTCGACACCATAGAATACTGCACCAAGGAAGTTCCCCGCTGGAATACCATCAGTATCAGTGGATATCATATCAGGGAAGCGGGATCTACAGCCGTTCAGGAACTGGCCTTTACTCTGGCTGACGGGATCGCATACGTCGAAGCGGCATTGGGAAGGGGGCTGGAGGTGGATGATTTCGCCCCCCGGCTCTCCTTCTTCTTCGATTCTCATATCGACTTCTTCGAGGAGATTACCAAGTTCCGGGCGGCCAGGCGAATATGGGCTCGGATTATGAAGGAGAGGTTCGGGGCCAAGAATCCCCGTTCCTGGATGCTCCGGTTCCACACCCAGACTGCGGGATGTTCACTGACAGCTCAACAGCCTTACAACAATGTCGTTCGAACTGCCTACGAAGCCCTTGCCGCTGTGCTGGGAGGAACCCAGTCCCTACACACCAACTCCCTCGATGAGGTTTACGCCATTCCCACGGAGGAAGCTGCCACTATAGCCCTCCGGACCCAGCAAGTCTTGGCCGAGGAAACCGGGGTTACCAACACCATTGATCCCCTCGCGGGTTCTTACTTCGTCGAAGCTCTAACCAATCGGATAGAGGAAGAAGCCCTGGAATACATTCAAAAAATCGATGACTTGGGAGGAATGCTCGCAGCCATAGAGAAGGGGTTTCCCCAGATGGAAATCGCGGAGGCCGCATATCACTACCAGAAGCTGATCGATGAGGGGAAGAAACTGGTTGTGGGGGTAAACAAGTACGTAACCGATCATCCTCCCGTCACCATATGGAAGATGGATCCAGAAATTGAGCGTAGGCAACTGAACAGGTTACGAGAAGTGAAGGAAATGAGGAACGGACAAAAGGTGAGAGATCATTTGAATCAGCTCGGGGAGGCAGCAGAAGGGGACGAGAACCTCATGCCTCATATCATCAATGCCGTGAGGGAGTATGCCACATTACAGGAGATCTGCGATGTCTTCAGGGAGGTCTTTGGAACCTACACGGATCCAGGGATGTTTTAATTATCCAGTGTTGCAGTGCTACGCTGCTGCAGTTTGAGCGAAAAGGTGGGAGGTTAGAGGCTTAAGGCAAAATGTCAAAGTTCAAAATCCAAATGACCAATTGCTATGAGTTGGTTGTATTGGTTTGATTAGTTTTATTGGTTATATCAGAAAACCCAAATGTCAAATGTCAACGGGCTGTTGCCCATATCCCTGAAGCGAACATTAAAGAATTTTTGGTATCCATTCTTAGTGAAGCGAACTCTAGAATAGTCAAAAATTATTTTCGGTGAGCGGAATGGGTTTTGAGCAACAGTCCTTGAGTGACGAGAAGCAACCTTTTCAGACATCTCCACCAAATCACTGAGCGGATGCGTACGGCCGGTGGGAATAGATGAAACACAGCATAAATTAGCAAGGGAATATGAGTCCGGAGAGGAAAATCCGAATTATGGTGGCCAAACCCGGGCTGGATGGCCATGACCGTGGAGCGAAGATTATCGCACGAGGGTTAAGGGATGCGGGCTTTGAGGTCATCTATACGGGGCTCCACCAGACACCGGAGCAGATCGTAGCAGCGGCCATCCAGGAAGATGTGGACGCTATTGGCTTGAGCAGCCTGGCCGGAGCCCATGATTACCTCTTTCCCCGGGTTGTGGAACTCCTGAAGGAGAAGGGGGCGGATGACATCACGGTATTCGGCGGCGGTATCATCCCCGAGGAGGACATTAACGAGCTCAAGAAAGCGGGCATACGGGAGATTTTTACGCCGGGAACGCCCATCGAGGAAGCGGCGAATTGGGTTCGCCAAAATATCAAGCCCAAAAAATAAAAAGGGGATTCAATGGATAGGAATCCCTTTTGGCCGCTTTTCCCTTGAATAGTAATCGAGGAGGCATTCAATGGCCCTAGACTTTGATTTGACCGAAGAACACGAGATGGTTAGGAAAATGGTCAGGACCTTTGCGGAGAAGGAGATTGCTCCTATTGCACAGGAACTCGATGATAGGGAAGAGTTCTCCGTCCAATTAACCAATCGAATGGGGGAGCTAGGATTATTTGGATTATGTGTCTCAGAGGAATACGGGGGATCGGATATGGGCTATTTGTCTTATATCGTCGCAACCGAGGAGATCGCACGGATCGATGGTTCCCAGGCGGCGACACTGGCAGCGGGATGTTCCCTGGGACTATCCCCCATTTACAATTTCGGAAATGATAACCAAAAAAGCCAATGGCTCCCCGACCTCGTCGCCGGGAAAACCCTGGCTTCCTTCGGCCTGACTGAACCCGATGCCGGTTCCGATGCGGGAGCCACTAAGACGACGGCTGCCCTGGAGGGGGACCACTGGGTCATCAATGGAAGCAAGATCTTCATCACCAACTCCTCGACGGAAATCAGTGTGGTCTGCGTGGTCCAAGCCGTTACGGGAAGGAGCCAGGACGGCTCCAAGGAACTCTCCTGCATTTTGGTCCCAAATGAGACCCCCGATTTTGAGGCGAAACCCATGCACGGTAAAATGGTCTGGAGAGCCTCAAATACGGGGGAACTCTATTTCAAGGATTGCCGGGTCCCCAAGGAAAACCTCCTCGGAAAAAG
>CAYFXP010000333.1:0-2763 GCA_964346935.1 uncultured Syntrophobacterales bacterium | reverse complement strand
CTTTCCCTCCATTCCTCATAGGTGCCGATGATGAGTACCCCGGTCTTCGCCCTGAGTTGATGGCATCCTCCACATAACTCCGATTTCTTAAAGAATTCCTTTCGTTGGGTGGTATGGACCGGGGATTTAGCGTTGGTGTATGGACCCGTCTTAACCCTGCCGACGGTTTTAATGAACGGGTTTTCCCTATTGTCCAGCTTGACCTCCGCTATGGTATGGCAGAAATCACATGTGACACCGTCACCGATGATGTCCCTCCTGACGTTAAAGTCATCCCCAATATAGCTTGTGGGATCATGACATCGAAGGCAGGATGCGGTTGCCTCTCCTTTGGTCTCAAAAAAAGCCGGGAGAAAGCTGGCCTGGAAAATCGGGTCATTATACGCCTGAGCATGCATCCCATTAACCCACATGTCGTATATGTCACGGTGGCATGTGGAACAAGCGGAGGGGGGCTCGTAATACGGCGGTTGATCCTCCCCTGCCAGTCCGATCCCCGAGACGGGAAGCCAAATCCACATCGAGGTAGCGATGATAAGCAGACGGATCATTTTTTTCTCATCCCTCATGGTTTCCTCCCCAAAAGGTCATCCCGCAACCGAATTTGTAAGGGGTTTGCCCTCATTCGGGCTGCGACCAGAGCAGGTAGGCAAAGAGATCTGCCAGTTCTCTTCCCTCGAATTGGGGCCATACGACCCCTGCCTCAACCATCTGTTCTTGCATTTTCTCGGGAGCCGTGTTCCACATCCCGCTCAAGAGTTCTACGGGCGTCGTTGCCTTCGAATTGCTGAAAAGATCCAAGGTGGCCGTCCTCTCTCGACCTTTAGCTGAATGGCAGTCCACACATTTTTTCTCCACAAAAAGGCGTTTTCCGTTATCGGGATTCCCAGGTTTACCGGAATAGCTCAGAAAGTAAACGTAGCTCAGGAGGTCGGACATCTCTTGCGGAGTCAGGGGCATATCTGGACGATCTGGAGCACTCCACATGGCATGATTAAGCATGCTTCCCGCGATCTGAGTGAAGGAGCCAACGATGGCTCCGCTGAACGTCTCGCGAGGAGCACCTGAGGAAAAGTGACATTTGATACACCCTTTTTCCGAAAAGAGCCTCTGCCCGTTTTTCGGATTCGGGGGAGGGAGGTAGATGTCCCTTTCCTCGTACTCATCAAGCCCGCTCCTTTTGATATACGCGATCATATCCATCAGATCATTCTCTCGGAATTCGAATAACTCTAGACCCTGCGCGCGCATCAACTCGCCCACTTCTTTACCAGTATTCCAGAAACGAGTTACGAAAAACGCCGGAGACCGGTATTGCCTGAATTCGTCGAGGGGTTTTACCTTCACAATTCCGACCTTGCCCACCCGGTGACACGTGACGCACTTCTCCCGGAAAAGGACCTTTTCACCTTCCTCCGGGTCCCCCGGCTTATCAAAAAAATTGAGAAAATAGAGAAAGGGCATGAGCCGAGACATCTCGTCCGGGGAGATGGGAGGCCACCGGATCTTTTCCTCATGATATTTCTCGCTCATCTTCGGTACGTGGTTCCAGATCATCTGGGCAATGCCATAGAAATCCTTCTTGCTCACGATTCTCGCTAAGTCCTGGGCGGCCGTCCCCCCATACCCGCCGATGGCATGACACTCCATGCATCCCTTCTTGTAGAAAACTCGAAAGCCCTCCGCCGGGTTTTCGGGAATGAGGAGTGACCCTCCGCTCTCCCGCTGATCCTTGGACAAGGCAGCAAAGGCAACGCAGAGCAAAACCAGGAGAAGTGCAAAGAGAGAAATACCTATACGCTTCGACAATTTCATACTCAATCCTTTCCCCCTCGTCCTTTCCGTTTTCTACTCCGGAGGATTCCCCAGAATACGTAATTGTAAACCCCTAGGAGAAAGAGAAAGAGTGGCATTGCCACGAGGGAGATTCCAATGGATGTTGAGAACACGTCCTTGAGCTGCCAGGAGAGCCAGATCAGGCGTACTATCCAGATAACAACCCCAAAAATGAAGACGTAGAAGGTCATCAAGACGACGACCTGCCAGAAAAAGGTCTTCCTTTCACTCCAGCTCCATCGACTGGTCATCTGCTACCCTCCTCTCACCTCACGTTGAAGATGTGCTCGGGATTTCCGGCAGATACCCCCTTATCCGCTGCCCGACTTCCTCCACGCCGACCTCTTTCCCCTCATGGACCTCCCATATGGAAATGATCGGGAAGAACCTGGAAAAGAGCAGGTAGAGAAATATGAAGAAGGAGAAAGAGCCCAGCATCAGCCCCCACTCAATCCAGGTGGGGAAGTATATACCCGATGGGAACGGAAGACGGGGGTTTGCCAGGGTTGGGACGATAATGGTAAAGCGCTCCAACCACATTCCGACGAGCACAGAGATGGAAGCCATGAGGACCCCGACGATCGTCCTCGTCCTCCTAAAGCTCAGAATGAGCACTGGAAAGATGAAGTTACACAGGACCATGGTCCAGAAGAAGGGTGCATAGGTGCCCGTGACCTTAGCCCAAAAGACCCGCATCTCGGTGGGTTCGTGTCCAAAGAACCCCGTCAGATATTCGCTAAAGGTGAAATAGAACCAGAGCAGGGACATCACTAAGAGCAAAATCCCTAAGTAATTAAAATGGATGGGCTTGAGATACGGTTCGAGGTGATAGATCTTCCTGAGGACGACCATCATAACGATGAGGGCCGCGATTCCCGAGAAGATGGCACCGCAGACAAAGTATGGACCGAAGATCGTGCTGTGCCA
>CAYFXP010000332.1:0-4436 GCA_964346935.1 uncultured Syntrophobacterales bacterium | reverse complement strand
AATTGGAACAGGAGAGGATGAAGAGGGCGCAGTCGAAGCTTTACGAGGTCAAAACCAACAAGGAATATCAGGCACTGCTCGGGGAAATAGAGACATTAAAGGAGATTAATAGCCAGCGGGAAATAGAGATCTTGGAGATAATGGATGAAATCGATGAGTTGAAAAGGGAATATCTGAGAATGGAGAAGGAGCTGCTGGAAATGGAGAAGAAGATCGGGGCTGAGAAGAAGAGCCTTGAGGAGAACCTCGGGAAAGTGGACGGCATATTGGCGAGCAAGAAGAGGAAGCGGACTATGGTGGCGAAAAAGCTCCGGCCGGAATTAATGACGTTTTATCAGACGCTCAGGGAGAAAAGGCGAACGGCAGTAGTTCCGGCGAGATTTGGGGCATGTCAGGGATGCAACATGAAAATTCCCCCCCAGATGTTTAACGAGGTCCAAAAAAGCGAGGCCATCATCGTTTGTCCTAGTTGTAATCGAATCCTCTATTGGGAGGATAAGACTGATTATCGGTGAGCTGAGAGCTGTGGAGATTGGATGGGTGCTCGAGGAAATCTCATGGTCTTTTGCGCAATGCCCTTCGAGATTCAGAGATGACAAAGGGGATTTTGAAACTCTATGTCGACGGGGCTTCCAGGGGGAATCCGGGGGAGGCAGGGGCTGGCTTTTACCTCGTCGACGAAGGGGGAAATGAGCTCCTTAAGGGAATGCGGTTTTTGGGGCAGATGACCAATAATGCCGCCGAATATAGTGCCCTCATTCTTGGACTTCGGGGAGCGCTGGAGATTGGGGGAACCTCCATCAAGATCTATACCGACTCGGAGTTGGTTGCAAAACAGATGAACGGCATATATACTGTAAGGAACAGAGAGTTAAAGAGATTGCACGGGAAAGCATTCGCCCTCCTGGCCAAATTTCACAGTTATGATGTGATTTGCATCAGGAGAGAGGACAATAAGAGGGCTGACTGTTTGGCCAACAAGGCTATTGATGCGCGAAAGAAAGGGGGGTGAAGTAGGCAAGGTGGTCGCTCCTCCGATTTCGAGGAGGGGAGGAAAGTCCGAACTCCACAGGGCAGGGTGGTCGTTAACAGCGACTCGGGGTGACCCGAAGGAAAGTGCCACAGAAAGGAAACCGCCTCCACGGAACGGTTGGGGGTAAGGGTGAAAGGGTGAGGTAAGAGCTCACCAGTATCTCGGGTGACCGGGGTAGCTCGGTAAACCCCACCCGGAGCAAGACCAAATAGGGGAGGGAAAATGGTGGCCCGCCAGAGCCTCCCGGGTAGGTCGCTTGAGCCGTTCAGCAATGGACGGCCCAGATGAATGATCACCGCTCCACGGGGAGTAATCCCCGTGGCGAACAGAATTCGGCTTACTGTCTGCTTCAGCCCCTCTTTTTCTCTTAGAATGTTATTATCATCCTCCTGTGGCCGGAATGCCACGATTTTCCCACCTATTCGCTTACCAGGTTCCCTACCGGTTGCTAGGCCGACCCATTCCTTTCGTCAGGGCCTCCTAGGAAAAAAGCGCCAACAGTAATACGGGTTCATCAGCCCATGCCTCGTTCCCGTTTAAAACAACCAGTTACCTATGGGCCGTCCCTGCTACCGCCTTAGGGGTTTTCCTCCCCGTGCCACGAGCTTTGGGGTGAAAGGCCACCTGATCGCCTTGCATCTCTCCTACCACGTGATCTCCCTCATGAATGTTACCGCTTAACATCTCCTTGGCTATTGGCGTCTCCAGCTCCCTTTGAATCATCCGCTTCAAAGGTCGAGCACCGTAGACGGGATCATAGCCGATCTGAGACAGGTGTTTTTTTACCGGCTCGGTCATCTCCAGGGTAATCTCCTTTTCCGCGAGCCTCTCCCTCAAGCGATTGACCTGGATTTCAACGATGGCCTCCAGCTGTTTTTCGGTGAGGGACCTGAAGACCATGATTTCGTCCACCCGGTTGAGAAATTCCGGCCGAAAATGGTGGTGAAGGGCCTCGAGCACCCTCTCCTTCATCTGTAGATACGATTTCTCATCGCTCCCCACATCGAGGATAAACTGGCTTCCGATATTGGAGGTCATGATCCCCACGGTGTTCTTGAAGTCAACGGTTCTGCCGTGGGAATCGGTGAGCCTGCCATCATCGAGGATTTGAAGAAGCACGTTGAAGACATCGTGATGGGCCTTTTCCGTCTCATCGAAGAGGATTACCGAAAACGGCTTCCTCCGGATGGCCTCGGTGAGCTGTCCTCCCTCCTCAAAGCCGACGTAACCCGGGGGTGCGCCGATGAGTCGGGCTACGGTATGTTTTTCCATGTACTCTGACATATCGATCCGTACCATGGCCTGCTCGTCGTCAAAGAGGCATTCGGCTAGGGCCCGGGCCAATTCGGTTTTCCCGACGCCCGTGGGCCCCAAGAAGATGAAGCTCCCGATGGGTCGGTTGGGGTCCTTAATACCTGAGCGGGCCCGGAGTATGGCGTCGCTCACCATCCGTACCGCCTCGTCCTGGCCTACCACGCGTTTGTGGATTTCATCTTCCAGCTTCAGAAGTTTTTCGCGCTCGCCTTCAATCAGCTTGCTGACCGGAATGCCAGTCCAGCGGCTCACCACCTCGGCGATATCCGCATCGTCGACTTCCTCTTTGAGCAAGGCCCTCTGTCCCCTCCGTTCCTCGAGCGTTGCCTCCTGTTCTTTGAGCTTCTGCTCGAGGCCAACCAGTTTTCCGTACTTCAATTCGGCCGCTCGGTTAAGGTCATACTCCCTCTCCGCCTGTTCGATCTGAATCTTTGCCTGCTCGATCTCCTTTTTAAGGGATCGAATAATGGAGATGGCCTGTTTTTCGATTTCCCACTGGGCCCTGAGAGAATCTGACTGGGCCTTGAGATCGGCCAGCTCCTTCTCCAGCTTTTCCAACCTCTCCTTGGAAGGAGCGTCCTTCTCCTTTTTCAGGGCCTCTCGCTCGATCTCAAGCTGCATGACCCTTCGGGTAATCTCATCAAGCTCCGAGGGCATGCTGTCGATTTCCGTCCTGAGCTTGGCCGCGCCCTCATCCACAAGGTCGATAGCCTTATCGGGAAGGAACCGGTCGGAGATGTATCGGTTGCTCAAGGTAGCTGCAGCCACCAACGCCGAGTCCTTGATCCGAACGCCATGGTGAACCTCGTAACGTTCCTTCAATCCACGCAGAATGGAGATGGTTTCCGCCACGTCGGGCTGATCGACCAGTACCGTCTGGAACCTTCGTTCCAAGGCCTTATCCTTCTCCACGTGCTTTCGATACTCGTTCAGCGTAGTGGCCCCAATACAGTGCAGTTCCCCCCTGGCCAACATGGGTTTGAGGATGTTGCTGGCATCCATGGCACCCTCGGCAGCGCCAGCTCCAACTACCGTGTGAAGCTCGTCGATGAAGAGGATGATTTGCCCTTCTGATTCCTGGATCTCCTTGAGCACGGCCTTTAACCTTTCCTCAAACTCCCCCCGATACTTGGCTCCAGCGATCAAGGCACCCATATCCAGAGCGATGAGGCGGCGGTTCTTGAGGCCTTCGGGAACGTCCCCCCTGATCATCCTGAGGGCCAACCCCTCCACAATGGCCGTTTTTCCCACTCCGGGATCTCCTATGAGGACAGGATTGTTCTTTGTCCTTCGAGAGAGGATCTGGATTACCCGGCGAATCTCTTCATCCCTGCCAATGACGGGGTCGAGCTTGCCTTGCGTGGCCATCTGGGTTAGGTCACGGCCGTATCGCTCCAGGGGCTGATAGGTCTCTTCTGGGGTCTGACTGGTAACGCGCTGGTGGCCACGAATTGATGCCAAGGCCCTCGTTAAATTGTCCCGGGAGACCCCCGCCTGAGAGAGGATCTGGGTTGCAGGGTTCGAGCCCCCCTCCTCGATCATGGCTATGAGGAGGTGCTCAACGCTCACGTAGTCGTCTTTAAGATGGGCCGCCTCTCTTTCTGCCGCATCGAGGAGCCGGCTCAACCTCTGGCTCATGTACATCTGGCCAGCCCCAGTCCCCGACACCTTGGGCAAGCCCGCAAGGTGATTTTCGACGGAACTCCTCACCTGCTGGACGGGGATGTTCATGGCCGTCAGGATCCTGGGAACAAGTCCGTCCCGCTGTTCCAGAAGGGCCAGCAGCAGATGTTCCGGATCGATCTGCTGATGATTGTATCGTGCACCAATCATCTGAGAGGACTGCAATGCCTCCTGGGTTTTTTCGGTCATTCTGTTGATATTCATCGAATTTCCTCCTGCGCGAGCTCGTGTAGAGAAAGAAAATAAGGTCTCTGAAAAACTCGCTCTTCGCCGCTCAGAGCTCGTTTTCCAGTTTCCCAGGGATTCCCAACTTTAAACTTCGACATTGACTCTCGTGCTCGTGTTTCGTGTCCGTGTCCGTTATCAGTTATTTGTCATTTGGCATTTGATATTTCCCCTCAAACCT
>CAYFXP010000331.1:0-12094 GCA_964346935.1 uncultured Syntrophobacterales bacterium | reverse complement strand
GCGCTTATGGATTTTCCATGTCCTCCAATTACAACTCTCGCCCAAGGGTATGCGAAGTCCTTGCCAGTGGGGATAGTTTTTACCTCATCCGGGAGCGGGAGACCTATGAAGACCTGATTAGGGGGGAGAAAATACCGGATTTCCTGGGATAATTACCACCAGTGGGGCCGAGGGGGTGGAGGTTGAGTGGAGAATTAGAAATGAAGGGCTAAGAATGAAGAATTAAGGAGTAAGGATTAGGCAGTAAGCAGTAGGGAGAAAGGTTCAGGTGATCGGGACTGCGCCGTAAGTAGAGTTAGAGGCTTGAGGTATGAGGCCAAATGTCAAAGTCCAAATCACAAATACCTCATAACGGACACGAGAGTAAATGTCAAAGCTCAAATGGCAAATGACAATGAGTTGGTTAGTTGTATTAGTTTCATTGGTTTTATTGGTTAAAAATGGAAAAAGGAGCTCTGAGCGCGAATTAAGATTTTTTCTTTCTAGGGGTATCATTCGTTTGTGGAGAAAACTCGTTGTCCCTGAGCGAAATCTGCTGGAGGAGTGGGGTACCCATCGAGGGTGAGCGGGGAGGGGAAAGCCGGTCCTTTAGAGACCGGAAGGGGTAAGTATTCCCCGCCCGCGACCCCCGAAAGGGTCACTCCGGAAGTACTGAAGCGAAGGGATAAGGGGTTTTCCCACAAGAACATCTTTTGAGCGGCGAGGAGCGGTTTTTCCGGAGGCCTCGGGTCACATCGTGAACACTGAAACGAGGAGAATTGAGATGATAGGAACTATCGTCATTGGGGCTGGTGGGAGGATGGGAGGAACGGTGATTCGTACCATCCATGAGGCGGAGGGAGTTGAGATCTCCGGAGCAGTTGAGCGGCCGGATCACCCTTTTCTCAATCGTGATATCGGTGAAGTATTGGGGTTGGGGGAGATGGGTATACCCCTTGTGGGGGATATTGGGGGGGTCATCGAGGCTGGCGATGTAGTGGTCGACTTTACGAACGCGGAGGTTTCGCTGAGGAGTTTAGAGGTATGCTCGGCTAAGGGCGTGGCTGCAGTAATCGGCAGCACGGGCTTCACCCCTCAACAGATGGAGAAGGTAGCCGGATTAGCGGAGAAAACGCGGTGCGTCCTTTCGCCCAACATGAGCGTGGGCGTCAACGTGATGTTCAAGGTTGTGGGGGAAATCGCGGGCATACTGGGCGATGAATACGATGTTGAGATCCTAGAGGCCCACCATCGATTCAAGAAGGATTCCCCGAGCGGCACAGCCATGAAGCTGGGGGAAATCGCCGCTTCGGCCCTCGCAAGGGACTTCCAACAGGTCGGCGTATTTGGGCGGAAGGGAGTAATCGGGGAACGAACCTCCCGAGAGATCGGCATGCAGGCGGTTAGGGCGGGGGACATAGTCGGGGAACATACGGTCATGTTTGGGGGCCTGGGGGAGAGGTTGGAGCTAACCCACCGTTCCCACAGCAGGGAGAATTTCGCCCGTGGGGCGATGAGAGCGGCTAAGTGGGTAATCACACAGCCCAACGGCCTCTATGACATGGGCGATGTCCTGGGTTTGAAATAAACCACTACCATTTCCGCCTTTTTCCCTCGTGGTAGCCCCTCTCAAGGACAGCGAGATTCGCCTCTCGGAATCGAGAAGGACTAACTGTCCTGACGGTTTCCCTCAGGTCGTCGTGCTGGAAGGGAAAGGAGGGATGGGCGGAGGAGAATCCGATTAAGACGAGATTTGAGGAGAGGGGGGATCCAAGTTCTCGCGCAATGGCGTCCGCCGCGAGGACGTAGACTCCGACACCCATTTCCCTTAAATATGTCGCTATTTGAACCTCCATGAAGTCCTCATCGGGGGCGTTAATGAAACAGAGGCCTCCGTGTCCCCTTCCAATTGCGCCCTTCAGGAAATGAAGGGATCGATAGCCCTCGTTTTTTTCAAAGGAATAGACAATATCCGCGGTCCCCCTCCTGATGAGCGGGCTGTTGAACTGGCCTACTTTTAGGTGGGAGGTGACGGACCCGCCCCGCTGACTCATCCCATGGGTTTCCGAACCGATAACGGGAAATCCTTTGGCCATAGCCATCTGGGCGAAAACCCTGGTAGCGAAGAGAACTCCCTGCCCGCCCACTCCGGCCAGGATTATCTGCACCCTCACGGGAGCCTCACGTTTACGGGGCTTTGTAGAAGAGGTTCGTGGAGGCTTGGCTGGCAATGGTCAACCCTCCAAATGCATCGCTATTCGACCCCGAAGATGGCATTCTGGGAGCAAACCTCCAGGCATAGGCCGCAGTCTATGCAGGTCCTCCGGTCGACTATAATCTTGCCGTCTTGGCCTTTGAGGAGAGATGGGCATTCGAAAAACCTCAAGCAGTATTCACAGCTCATACAGGCGCCAATTTCGGGCATGGTGATGCTCGATGTGGGACACTCGACGGCGCACACCCGGCAACCGGTGCATTTGCCGTAATCAATGACGTATCCGTGATCATTTTTGCTGATAGCACCCTCTGGACAGTGGATGAGACACACATCGCATCGGGTACACTGGCCGCAGTGGAGGCACCGCTCGGCCTCCTGGAAGATCTTTTCCTGCTGGGGGAGGAGATGGACCTCGCCGAAGTTCTCCTTGCGGTGTTGAAGGGAGAGGGTAGGGGTTTCCGCCCTCGGTTGAGGGTCCACCTTTTCGATATCAACCAGGGCAAACTGGGCCTCTTTTTCCTCCGAACGCCCGGTCGACCTCAAGTCCTCTCCGCGTAAAAAGCCGTCTATAGAAATGGCCGCCTTTCTTCCAGCCGCCAGGGCCTCGATGAACGTCTTGGGGCCAGTGACGGCATCGCCAGCGGCGAAGATATCATCCATGCTGGTTGCAAGGGTGAGAGGGTCCACTTCAATGGTTCCCCATCGGTTTATGGCAAGCCCGTTCTCAAAAAAGGAGAGGTCAGGGGCTGAGCCGAGGGCGACGATGATGCAATCTGCCTCAAGGGTTTCTCGTGGACCTCCGACGGAGATCACTCTCCTCCTTCCAAGGCTATCGGCCTGGCTCAAGGTTGTGGTGGCTATTTCAATACCTGAGACCCTGCCTTCCCTCACGAGGACCTTAGTAGGGGCGGAGAGATAGCGAATTCTCACGCCTTCGGCCTCCGCCTCCCGAACTTCATCCGCATCCGCCGGGATCTCGTTTGAAGTCCGATTGTAGAGGATGGTTACCTGATTGGCCCCGAGCCTTGTTGCGGTCCTGGCCGCGGCCACCGCTCGATTCCCTCCCCCGACGATCACGACCTTGGTGCCTAAATCAACCTTCCCGTGCAGTGCCACAGCCTTGAGGAATTCGAGGGCATCCATCACGCCGTGGGCATCATGCCCGGGAATCGTCAGTTGCCTTCCCCGAGTGGCTCCCACCGCTAGGAGGACCGCTCGATACCCTTGTTTTCGGAGATCATCCAGGGACAGGCCCGGGCCGACGGGCGGAGTGGTTTTGAGTTCGGCGCCCATTTGTCTTACGATGTCGATTTCTTTCTCCAGTACCCCTTTGGGCAGACGAAAGCGAGGTGTCGCGACAGCAAGCGTTCCTCCGGCAACGGGTAAAGCCTCGAAAATGGTAACCGGATATCCCCTCTTTCTCAGTTCATAGGTAGCCATCAAGCCGGTTGGTCCCGACCCAACAATGGCCACCTTCTCCGCCTTCTCCTCCCCTGGGGTTATGTCCACTTTCAATTGGCCTTCACGGTCGAAAAGGAAACGCTTGAGCAGGTTGATGGCCACGGGTTGGTCCAGATCGCCCCTTCTGCATACCTTCTCACAGGGGCGTGAACAGATTCTGCCCGTAATCCCTGGAAAGGGGTTTTTCTCCCGAACCAGGGCCAGGGCCTCGTCGAACTTTCCCTCCGAGATGAGGGTGATGTACCCTCGGGCATCCACCTGCACGGGACAGGCAACCTGACAGGGAGCGGTTTTCTCTTCATATTTGGGCAGGAGTTCCTCCGGTATCGCCCCTTTCTCTATGGCTGCGAGATCCTTTTCCGGAGGAGGGGCGTGTCGGATATCGACTTTAACGGGGGTTATCAGCGGTTGCTCCCGCTTATGGATAATACATGGATGCCGGGAGATGATGACCGCAACCCCTCCGTTGGGATCTCGGGTGTATTTCACGGCATGCCTCAGCTCCCGCACAAACCCCCTGATGTCATAAGGATTTATGACCTTGAGGTATTTCACCCCGCAGCCCTTGACCAATCCCTCCAAGGAAAGGGCATGTCCCGGGTGTCCATTCGCTGTGACACCGTGTTCAGGGGTTGGCTGCATGCCGGTCATTGCGGTAATCTCGTTGTCCAAAATGACCAAGACGAATCGGGATCCATTGTAGACGGCATTTAAGAGCCCTGGAGATCCGGAGTGGTAGAAGGTAGAATCTCCGATGGTTGCGATGATGGGAATATCCCTCCCGTCTTGATGGTATGCCTGGTAGAAGCCACTGGCAAACGTGATGGAGGCACCCATGTCGTGGCAGGTGTCCACCGCATTCAGGTTCATCCCCAGGGTGTAACAGCCGATGTCGCTGGGGAAGATGGCGTTGGGGAATGCTCTTTTCATGGCATAGAACGCGGCACGGTGGGGGCAACCCGAACAGAGGGACGGTCGACGGATGGGAAGATCCAAGCCCAAGACCAGGCTTTCCAGCTCGCGAGATTCCATCGTTTCGTCCCACGGGATTGATAGGCGATGGCAGAGATCTCCGAGGATTCGAGCAATGGTTTGGGGAAGGAGTTCGCCTTCGCTGGGGACCGTGCCGTTCAGCCTGCCGAGGATTTTGCCCTTATCTTCGATCTGGAGCTCAATGACCGGCTCCGGCTCCTCCAACAGGAGGATATGATCGCATTGGGCCATGAATCGATCGACGATTCGCGTGGGCAGGGGATAAGGGGTTGAGATTTTGAGGAGGGGAATTGAGCCTTTCATTCGCCTTTCCGTTAAGACATCCTGTAAGATCGCGTGGCTCACCCCGGCGGCGATGATGCCCAGGGTGGATTCATCCTTGGGGTTTTGTAGGTGATTGAGGTCTTCCCGCTGGTTAAATTCCCCTCGAATATCATCCAACTTCTTGTTCAGTTCCCTGTGGAGAGTGAAACGAAACCGGGGCGTGGCGGACCACCTTGTTGGGTTCTTCTCGAAGTCGGCCTTCCTTTCGGTTTCTCTAATGGGCTCGAAGGAGATGCTCTGGCGGGCATGGCAAATTCGTAATGTTGGCCTGAGGATCACGGGGATTTGGTAACGCTCCGAGAGCTCAAAGGCGTAGGCTACCATCTGCTTGGCTTCCTGAGGACTCGAGGGGTCGAGCACGGGGACCTTGGCGAACATGGCGTGGAATCGGCTGTCCTGCTCGGTTTGAGAGGAGTGGGGGCCCGGGTCATCGCAGCTGATGATCACGAATCCCCCTACGACACCGATGTAGGCGGAGCTCATCAATGGATCGGTGGCGACGTTCAATCCCACCTGTTTCATACAAATCGCAGCCCTCTTTCCGGTATAGGCAGCGGCCAGTCCATTCTCGAAGGCCACCTTTTCGTTGGTGGACCATTCAATATAGGTATCCAGGCCTTCTTCTTCCTTGAAGCGGACGACGCCGGGCAGAATCTCGGAACTGGGCGTGCCCGGATAGGAGGCCATGAAATGGCATCCCGCCTCAACGATTCCCCTGGCGATGGCCTCATTACCCAAGAGAACCCTCGTTTTCGGAAGGGACATCGTTCTTCCCCCCGTGGGTTATTGATTACAACAGCGTCACCTGTATCTTACTTGAGTTCCTAGGGAACGCCGTTGTC
The DNA here is from genome assembly GCA_964346935.1 of uncultured Syntrophobacterales bacterium. Classification (GTDB taxonomy): domain Bacteria; phylum Desulfobacterota; class BSN033; order WVXP01. The sequence continues at coordinate 6,277 of CAYFXP010000331.1, read as the reverse complement.
CCATCGCTTCAATGCCTTTTGGTCTGTTGCCCAAATTCCCCCTTGCTCCCGAAACGAGGCAAGATCTCCGGAAAAGTCGCTCCTCGCCGCTCAAACATATTTTTTCGACCCTTCCAGCGATTACGCCATGTTCATTCCAGAACTGGGTTTGCAGCTGCTCCGGTTGCCCAGGAGTGCTTGCCGAAAAAATATACATTCGCGCTCAGAGCTCCTTTTCTGAATTCCCAGCTATCTGAATTTCGCTCATGGACAACGGTGTTCCCTCATGAAAAATAGAATCTTCTAATACCCAATAGCTCGGACGAGTATTGATCAACAAACCCAGAAGCTTCGCTCTCACATCATACGTCATTTCATGGGGAAAAAGGAGTTAATCATCTTTTCCCACTGGGTTTTATCCAATGTGCCCGGAAGGCCGTTTGCCGGCAGGCCTTCCTCCCCTGTTTCCCCTTTCAACCAGTGGTAAAACCTCCGCACGTCGGCGCTGAACCAATCCTTTGCCCATTTTCCGTGAAGGAGGCCCGAAAGAAGCTCCAGGTCGTCGGGCTTCAATACCATGAGCCACCCCCTGCCGTAGGGATCCATCTCTATCAAAGATGGATTGTGGGGGATGTCCGGATTGAGGCGAACTACAGTTCCCCCCATGGGGGCCGAGAGCTCGGCCTCCTTATCACCTGACGTCATCCGCACAAAGGGAAGCCCTGAATCGATCCTTTCCCCCGGGGGGGGCAATTGGATATCATCGGCCCCGATGAGCTTGGAGGCAAAATCATCTGCTCCCAGTCGCACCAATGCGTGCAGGGGTTCGACCCAGATGTGTCCCCGATAGTGGAAACCGGGAATAAAGGTGAAGTCATCTATGGCGATGGGCCTTTTGGCCAGGGCGGGCTTAACGGCGAAGGCCGGGTGGACATCGAAACGATCCTCCATAGCCTGATCCACCTCGCATCTCCAGCACTGATACCCATTGGCACAGACCATGAAATCGATTAACCCCATGCGCATATATCGGCAATAGCGGAGGGTTCCGGCCTCGGAAGTCCTCCATTTTCTCATGGTCTCCAGCTCCATTTTTATGGCCCCTGTTGGGCAGGCATATTCGCAGGCGCCGCAGGCGACACATGTGTCGGAGTCGATACGGAAGGGGGTGTTGACCTGCCTTGTGATTCCCCTTTCCGTGAAACTGATGGCATCGGCCCCCACGATTTCATGGCACGTCCTGGTGCAGAGGCCACACAGGATGCAGTCATTACTCTCATCCCGGGTGACAAACCGAGTCGTTTTTACTCCCAGTTCTGTCGCAAGATCCTGGATGACCTTAACCCCCGGACATCTGGCCAGGAGCAGTTCGGCCAGCACCCTCCGAGCCCTTAACACGGGCTTGGAATGGGTCTTGACATCAATCTCCTGCCTGACGGGGAAATTACAGGCCGTAACCAGCCTCGATTCTCCGTTGTGAATCACTTCGACCGCGCAGAGCCTGCAGGAGCCGTAGGGGGTTAACTCAGGGTGGTAACACAGGGTGGGGATGGGAATTGATATCCTTCGGGCGACCTCCAACAGCGTGGTACCCGCTTCCGCCTCCACCTTCTTCCCATCCATGGTCAGGGTTACCATGATATCGTATCCCTATGAAATAATGACTGCCTGGAAATCACAGGCTTCACGACAGGCCCCACACTTGATGCATTTTTCCCCGTCGATGACATGGGGTTTTTTCACTTCGCCGGTTATGGCCCCGGATGGACAAACCTTGAAGCAGGCATGACATCCGGTGCACGTAGTAGCCTCAATGGAGTAAGTTATTAAGGCCTTACATACCCCCGCAGGGCAGCGTTTATCCTCGATGTGGACCTCGTATTCATCCCGAAAGTGTCGAAGCGTCGAAAGGACCGGGTTCGGAGCAGTTCCTCCCAAGGCACACAGGGAGACCTCCTTCATCATGAGGGAGAGTTCCTCGAGAAGCTCGATATCTTCCCTGTTACCCTTTCCCTCGCAGATATTGGTGAGAATCTCGCCCATCTGGAGCAATCCCTCCCTGCATGGTGTACATTTACCGCAGGATTCCTCCTGGAGAAAGCCGATGAAGTACCTGGCCACATCCACCATACAGGTATCTTCATCCATTACGATCATCCCGCCGGATCCCATCATGGAGCCGACTTCGGTCAGCCGATCGAAGTCCACGGGCAAATCGAGGAGGTGTTCCGGGATACACCCTCCCGAAGGGCCGCCGGTTTGGACAGCTTTAAAGGCCTTCCCATCCGGAATTCCGCCGCCGATGTCGTAGACGATCTGCCTGAGGGTGATCCCCATGGGTACCTCCACCAATCCGGTATTCTTGATTTTCCCCACCAAGGAGAAGATCTTGGTCCCCTTCGATTCCCCTGTCCCAATACCGGTGAACCAGCCCACCCCTTTCCGGAGGATAATGGGGACGTTGGCCCATGTTTCGACGTTGTTCAAATTGCTGGGTTTATCCCAAAGTCCCCGTTCAGCGGTATGTATATACTTGGCCCTCGGCTCCCCTACCTTTCCCTCAAGGGAGGCCATCAAGGCGCTGGACTCCCCACATACAAAGGCGCCCCCACCCCTACTGGGTTTTACATCGAAATTGAAACCCGAGCCCAGGATATCCTTGCCCAAGAGGCCATACTCCTTGGCCTGCTGGTGGGCAATGATCAGATTATGAACCGCCAGCGGATATTCGTGCCGGACAAAGACGTATCCCTGATTGGCTCCAATAGCATAAGCCCCAATGGTCATTCCCTCGATGACGCCGTGGGGATTTCCCTCCAGGAGAGACCGATCCATGTAGGCACCGGGATCCCCTTCGTCGGCGTTGCAAATAACGAACTTCTCGTTTCCCGTGGCATTACGGCAGGCGTCCCATTTAATCCCTGTGGGGAATCCGCCGCCGCCCCTTCCCCTGAGGCCAGAGTGTTTGATCGTTTCGATGATCTCCTCAGGAGTCATTTCGAAAAGCGCTTTGCCCAAGGCCTCATATCCTCCTACGGCAATATAGTCGTCAATGCTGGTGGGATCGATCTGGCCGTTGCTGCCGAATATGATTCGTTTCTGGCGCTTATAGAAGGGGATATCCCCTTCACGGACGATCTTTTCCCGGCCGGAAGGATCCAGAGAGTAGAGGAGCCGGTCGATCACATTTCCCTTGAGGACTGTTTCGGAAATGATCTCGGGAATATCCTTTCCCTTTACGTTGACATAGCAGATCATCTCCGGCCGGATTACAACCAGAGGTCCCCTCTCGCAAAAACCATGGCATCCGGTTCCCTTAACCTCCACCTTTTCCCCTAACCCTCTCCTTTTCACCCCCCTCTGAAAGCCGCTGACGAGCGTATCTGCTCCCCAGGCCAGACAACCCGTCCCCGCGCAGATGGTTATGAGGATTTTCCCCTGGCTCCTCGATCTCAAGATGGAGTCCCTCAAGGCCTCAAATTCCGAACGGCTCTCTATGCGCCCCGCCACGGCCATTTCCAATTTCCTATTTATATCGCTTCAAGATGGAGTCGATTTTATCCAGCTTCACCTTTCCCATATATTTTCGATCCACCACCATCATGGGACCCATGGCGCAGGCCCCCAGACAGTTTACCCTTTCCAGGTTAAAGGTGAGATCCTCGGTCGTCCCCCCGGATTTAACCCCCAGTTTCCGCTCCAGGTATTCGAGTACCCTTTGCCCACCCCTCACATGGCAGGCCGTTCCCAAACAGACATGGATCGAGTGGCGTCCCCTGGGCCGCAAGCTAAAGGCCTTATAAAAGGTGGCAACGGCATAGATTCGGCTGAGGGGTATGTTTATGCCTTTGGAGACTTCCCTCAAGGCCTTTTGGGGTAAATAGTCGAACGTGGATTGGATGTCTTGGAGGATGGCGATGAGAGAGGATTCCTCATAGCCATGGTTTCCGACGATTGTGTGTACTGCCTCGAGATCGACCGGCATCGATTCCCCTCCGGTTTGCCCGGGGAAGGTCTTTTCGCGAAGCGCTTCTTGGGAATGGTTTACGAGCAGGTAACCATGCAATAGGTGCGTATGGTCTCAATGGGCCATACTTAAATTATATGGTTATCTCCTTCACGCCTCAAGCAATGCGGTTCAGTATCTCTATTCCCCTCCTGAGCATATCGTCGGAGGCGGCATAGGATATCCTGAAGTGAGTATTTCGCTTCGAGAAGACATTGCCCGGCACGATGAATACGTTGTTCTCAATGGCCTTTTCGACGAACTTCCAGGAATCTCCGCCCTTTGCCTCAGGGAAGATGTAAAAGGCACCCTCGGGCTTTTGAACGCCATATTTTCCCCTCAGCCCCTCGTAAACGAGGTTCCTTTTCCTCCGGTATCCGTCGATCAGCTCAGAAACGTCGTAATCGATGGCCTTGATGGCTGCCCCTTGGGCAAAGGAGGGGGCACAGGTAAAGGAATACTGTTGCAATGCCGTCATGTGCTGGATAATTTCTCCTGGCCCGCCGGCAAAGCCCAACCTCCACCCCGTCATGGCCCAGCTCTTCGAAAACCCCCCCAGCGTCAACGTCTTGGGGTAGATTTGGCCCATGCAGCGGTGACGCTCAGTTTCGTAGAGGTAGTTGTCGTATATGTCATCGGAGAGGACGAGAAGGTTCTTCTCCTTGGCGATATGGGCCACCATCTTCAGCTCCTCGGGGGAATAGACCGCCCCTGTAGGGTTGTTGGGGCTGTTGATTATGATCATCTTCGTCTTGTCGGTGAGGGCCTTGCGAAGTGATTCCTCCCGGAGGGTGAAATCAGGGTATGTATCGACAAATACCGGAATGCCCCCCATCAGGAGGACCACGTATTCATACATGACGAAGTAGGGGTCTGGGATGACGATCTCGTCACCGGGATCCACCAGGGTCAAACAGGAGAGGAGTATCCCACCGGTTACCCCGGCCGTTACCATAACCTCCTCGACCTCTACGTCCTTATTGCTTAGATATTCCCTGATTTTCTCCCTCAGCTCGGGGATTCCCTGAGTAGGGGTGTACTTATTGAACCCCCTTCGTATCCATTCGATCCCCTCTTGTTTGAGGGGCTCCGGGATATCGAAATCGGGCTCACCGATGCTGAGGTTGATGGGGTTTTCCATCTTGCGCGCCAGGTCGAATATCCTCCTCACCCCGGAGGGTTTGATATTGGCCAGGCGTTTGGCGATCATTGAGCATTCCCCCTACGGGATCAGGATTCCGGGGAACCGTTCTTCTTGGCCTTTTCGATGAGTTCGACGAGGCTGGCGATTTTCGGTTTGGGTTCTGCGAAGACCGAGCGACTGAGTTCTTCCGGGGTGAAGTTTTCCTTCAGGTAGGTTTCTACGTCCATCCTCCCCCACCAGCAGTCCATGATTTTGCGGCAGGAGGGATTCTCGGTGGAACTTCGGCAGTAGCGAAAGGGGATCTGGTGTCCCAGGAGTCTACACCGAATCTCCAGCGCATCGTACTGTTTAAGGGTTTTTCCTTTCCGGGTCATATGAGAAAATTTGAACTTTCGCTGGGAAAACCATTCCCACGGACTCGTCCGTGGGAATGGTTTGTAACCACGCGAAGCCAGGGTTTAGACCTTGGGCAGTTCAGCCTGCGCCTTCTGTACCTCTTCCTCGGTATAAGCATAATCCTGAAGTTTACCCGTCAGATAGGAATCATAGGCGGCAAGGTCGAAGTGTCCATGGCCGCTGTGAGCTATCAAGATTGTCTTTGCCTCCCCGGATTCCTTACACTTGAGGGCTTCATCAATGGTTACCTTAAGGTCGTGGCATGGCTCGGGACCGGTGATAATGCCCTCAGTGCGGGCAAACTTTACCCCGGCCTCAAAGACTGCCGTTTGGTGGGCGGCTACGGCTTCAACCAGGCCTAATTCATACAGATGGCATATGATAGGTGCCATGCCGTGATAGCGCAATCCACCGGCATGAATTGGGGCCGGGATGAATCCGTGGCCTAGGGTATGCATCTTGACCACGGGAGCCATCGCGGCTGCATCCACGAAGTCATAGGCATATATTCCCCTGGTCACACTGGGACAGCTTTCGGGCTCAACGCAGATGATGCGCATATCCGGCTTTTCCCCGCTAATCTTATCCCTGATCCACGGCAGGAATTGCCCGGCGAAGTTTGAACCACCGCCAATGCAGCCTACGATGATATCCGGGTAGGCATCCGCCATCTCCATTTGTTTCCTGGTCTCCTCCCCAACAATGGTTTGGTGCATCAGAACATGGTTAAGTACACTACCCAGAGAATAGTG
>CAYFXP010000330.1:0-9751 GCA_964346935.1 uncultured Syntrophobacterales bacterium | reverse complement strand
ATCTGCCTGAGGCCAACGGCGATTCCAAAACCCTGAATGAGGCTCAAAAGCACCGTTCCGTAACGGGTATATTGAATAATCTTCTTTCTTCCCGACTCCCCCTCCTTCTTCAACCGACCGATATAGGGAATAACCACTGAGAGAAGCTCCATTATGATGGAGGCGCTAATATAGGGCATAATGCCAAGGGCAAAAACGGAAAACTTTACCAAAGCCCCTCCGGTAAACATATCGAAGAGCCCGAATAAGGTCCCCCTTGCCTGGGCGAAGAAGGAGGCTAGGGCATCGCTGTTGATCCCGGGGGTGGGAACATGGACCCCTATCCGATAGACGGCTAAGAGCAGAAAGGTGATTATGATGCGCTTCTTGAGCTCTGGAATCTTAAGGATATTTGCAAAACTACCGATCAACTCAGATACCCTCTATCCTTCCTTCGACGGCCAAAATCTTCTCAGCCGCACCCTTGGTCACCCGATGAACCCGTACGGTGAGCGGAATGGTGATCTTCCCTTTTCCCAATATCTTTACCCCGTCATGAACCCTTTTGACTAATCCGGCCTTCCGTAAATTCTCGACGTCGACAATGCTGTTGGGTTCAAAACGGTTCAAATCCCTCAAGTTCACCAAGGCGAATTTCTTCTTAAAGACGTTGGTAAACCCCCTTTTGGGTACACGTCGTTGCAGGGGCATCTGGCCGCCCTCAAAACCAGGAGGGATTCCCCTCCCCGACCTGGATCTCTGCCCTTTCGTCCCTCGACATGCGGTCTTGCCATGACCCGAACCGATGCCCAGCCCTATCCTCTTTTTTCTCTTCTTGGAGCCGTCAGCGGGCTTCAATGTTCCCAGCTTCATTCTCCAACGATCTCCACCAAATGAGAAACCTTCTCGATCATTCCCCGGATTTCTCGCGTATCCCTCACGGTGACTGTTCTGTTCACTCTGTTGAGGTTGAGCCCCTGGAGCACCTTCCTTTGTCTTGGGGGTTTGCCGATTGCGCTCTTATTCAGCCTAATCTTGATGGTGTCAGAGGGTTTTGCCATTAGGCCTCCCTTCCATTCCTAGAGGATTTCCGCAACCTTCTTTCCCCTCTTTTCGGCAACTTCCTCCGCGGTGCGTAGTCGATTCAATCCCTCAAAGGTGGCTTTAACCACATTGTAAGGATTCCGCGAGCCCAAACACTTGGTCAATATATTGTGAACCCCTCCGCACTCCATGATCGCCCTGACCGCAGCACCGGCAATCACTCCGGTCCCTTGGGAGGCTGGCTTTAACAGGACCCTTGCAGCGCCGTATCGACCTATGATCTGGTAGGGTATGGTTCCGTTAATAATGGGTATTTGGATCAAACCGTGCTTGGCTTGTTGGATACCCTTTCTGATGGCTTCCGGCACTTCGTTGGCCTTCCCAAGACCGCTTCCCACGATGCCCTGCTTATCCCCAACCACCACCAAAGCACTGAAGCTGAACCTCCTCCCCCCCTTAACCACCTTTGCAACCCGATTGATGTGAACCACCTTATCGACTAATTCCAGCTCTTCCGGATCGATCCCTTGCAATATTCTTCCTCCCCTAAAGGATCAAGCCATTTTCCCGGGCCGCCTCAGCCAGGGCCTTCACTCGGCCGTGATATAAGTATCCATCACGGTCGAATACGACAGTCTTAATCCCTCGCTCGATGGATTTTTTGGCAATCAGTTCGCCCACCTTTTTCGCAGCCTCGGTGTTGCCAGTTCTCTTTAGGCTTCCTCGGATTTCCTTGCTCAGGGTTGATGCGCTTGCCAGCGTCTGTCCAGTGGTATCCACGATTACTTGAGCGTAGGTATGCTTCAAGCTTCGGAAGACGCTGAGCCTGGGTCGCTCGGTGGTCCCCTTCACCCGCTTTCTCACCCGCTTTCTCCGCCTCCCCCGAGCCTCAACCTTCCTGCTGGCCACGCCGCTCCCCCCTTAAGCCTTTGCCTTGCCCACCTTCAGTCTAATATATTCACCGGCATAACGAATTCCCTTCCCCTTATATGGGTCGGGGGGCCTAATGGACCGAATCTGAGCGGCCACTGAACCAACCTGCTGCTTATCAATCCCCCTTACCGCGATATTGTTCTGCCTTTCAACCTCAACCGCAATCCCTTCGGGGAGGGAAAATAATACGGGATGCGAAAACCCAACGCTCAATCTGAGGACGTTCCCCTGCAAATCAGCCCGATATCCGACTCCCTGGATCTCAAGCCTTTTCTCAAAGCCCTGTGTCACCCCGGTAACCATGTTGCCGATCAAAACCCTGGTCAGTCCGTGCAATGCCCGGTTCGTGCGATGGTCATTGGGCCTCTTCACCACTATCTGTTCTGGCTCGATAGAGACCTGGATTCCCGATGGAATGCGATGGGTCAGTTGGCCCCTGGGTCCGACGACCTCCAAAATTGAATCGGTCAGTTTTACCTTCACATCCTTCGGAATGGGAATAGGAACTTTGCCGACTCGAGACACTTTACCTCCCGCTTACTACCAAATAGAGCAGAGGACCTCACCCCCCACCTTGGCCCTTCTCGCCTCCTTATCGGTAAGGATGCCTTTGGAAGTGGAAAGGATGGAAATCCCCAATCCCTTCAACACCGATGGGATTTCATCCTTTCCTACATATACCCTTCTACTGGGTTTGCTAATCCGTTCCAAATTGATAATTCCGCTGCGGTTCGCATCATATTTAAGGGAAATTCTTAAAATGCGATGCTTCCTCTCATCCACGAGTACCTTATAGTTCTTGATATACCCCTCGTCCTTGAGGATCTTGGCTATAGCCTCCTTAAGGCGGGAAGTAGGGATATCGACTTTCTCGTGCCTCGCCGAACTGGCGTTTCGAATCCGGGTCAGCATGTCAGCCAAAGGATCCGTCACGGACATATTGAGCCCCTCTCCCTCCTGAATCTTGATCTCTCGATTACCAGCTTGATTTGATTACCCCTGGGATTTCACCCTTCAAGGCGTATTTTCTCAGGCATATTCGACACATGTTGAATTTTCGATAAAATCCCCTCGGCCGTCCGCACAGCGGACACCGGTTGTACTCCCTCACCTTGAATTTCCTCGGCCTCTTAGCCTTCTCCGTTATTGCCTTCTTCGCCAACCTTCCCCCCGCCTCTCAATTCCTAAAGGGCACGCCCAACAATCTGAGCAACTCCTTCCCTTCCTCGTCAGTTTTAGCCGTGGTGACGATGATGATGTTCATTCCCTTCACCTTATCGATCTTATCGTATTCAATTTCCGGGAAGATAAGTTGCTCCCGAACCCCGAGGGCGTAGTTTCCCCTTCCGTCAAAGGACCTTCCGGAGACGCCCCTGAAATCTCTCACCCGAGGGAGTGCGATATTTACCAGCCGACCGAAGAACTCGTACATCCGATCCCTCCTCAGGGTAACCATACAACCAATGGGCATGCCCTTCCTGCGCTTAAACTGAGCAATGGATTTCCTCGCCGTGCTACCAACGGGCTTTTGGCCCGTTATGAGGCTAATTTCCTCAACGGCGGAATCCAATATCTTGATGTTTTGTATGGCCTCTCCAAGTCCCATATTAATCACAATCCTGTCCAGCTTGGGCGTTTGCATGATGTTCTTGTACCCGAATCGTTTCATTAACTGGGGAACGACCTCTTTTTCATACCTTTCCCTTAGCATCCAAATGAATCCTTCCCATCAAAGGCTATCCATATTTCCTACTTATCCAACACTTCTCCGCACTTTTTGCAAGCTCGGACTCTCTTCCCATCGTCCAGGATCTTCTTGCCAACCCGTATTGGAAGATTGCACTTTTCACAAATAACCTTAACATTGGAGATATGAATGGGCGCCTCTTTTTCGATGATTCCCCCTTGTCTCATCTGGCCACTCGGACGACTATGCCTCTTAATAAAATTGACCTTCTCGATAAGGACGCGCTTTTTCCGCGGAAATACCCTCAAGATGCGGCCGCTCTTCCCCCTTTCCTTTCCGGCTATAACCATTACCAAATCGTTCTTTTTTAGAGAAACCCCGTCCCTCATCATTCCTTTCTGTCTTTTCCCGTCACAATACTTCGGGGGCCAGTGATACGATCTTCATAAAATTCCTCGCCCTTAGCTCGCGAGCCACGGGGCCGAATATCCGAGTGCCGAGAGGATCCCCTTGGGGGTTAATCAGCACTGCGGAATTATCATCGAATTTGATATAAGATCCATCGGGGCGCCCCACTTCTTTCTTAGTACGCACGATCACCGCCTTCACTACCTCTCCCTTTTTGATCTTGGAATTTGGGATGGCGTCCTTTACGGTTACCACAACCACATCCCCGACAGTGGCATACCGCCTCCTCGTGCCCCCCAGAATCCTTATGCACCCCACTTTCTTAGCGCCCGAATTGTCCGCCACATCGAGAATAGTCTGCATCTGAATCATGTGTGTGCCTCGCCGTTCCGCCAACGGAGTTTCACATGGCTCTCCTGATGATCTCCTTAACCCTCCACCTCTTGTCTCGGCTCAGTGGACGAGTTTCGATGATTGATACGGTATCACCGGAACGACACTCATTTTTCTCGTCATGGGCCTTGTACTTAGCCCTGCCTTTCACATATTTCTTATACCGCGGGTGTTTCACCAGTCGCTCTATCATGACCACCACGGTCTTATCCATTTTGTCGCTACACACGGTGCCAATCAACGTTTTCCGAACTCCCCTCTCCTTCATCTAAGTAACCCCACATATAATCAGCGATCCGAAGTATCGCCAGAGGCCTCGTGTTTCCTCTCCTTCGCCAGCTCCTTCTGGCGGAGGATGGTCTTCACCCGGGCGATGTCCTTCTTCACTCGAACGAGGGCCATGGTATTTTCTAGTTGACCCGTCGCGTGCTGGAACCTCAAATTAAAGAGTTCCTCCCTCAGCTCCCTCTCCTGTTCCATTAGTTCGCTATTGCTCTTTTCCCTTAGATCACGAGCCTTCATGGCTTCCCCTTCGACTGACAAATCGCGTTGCCACGGGGAGCTTATGAGAGGCCAACCGAAAGGCCTCCATAGCCCTCTCCTCCGGAACTCCCTCCATCTCATAGAGGATGCGCCCTGGCCGAATCACTACCACCCAGTCCTCAGGAGCCCCTTTCCCCTTTCCCATCCTCGTTTCAGCGGGCTTCTTGGTTATGGGCTTATCGGGGAATACTCGAATCCACAGTTTCCCGGTCCTCTTGACGAATCGCGTTATGGCAATACGGGCAGCTTCAATTTGGCGGGATGTTATCCATCCACACTGGGTCGCCTGGAGCGCATAGTCGCCGAAATTGAGGCTGTTTCCGCGAGGAGACCTCCCCCTCATCCTTCCCTTTTGCATTTTCCTGTGCTTGGCTTTTTTGGGCGTTAACATAGCAGTTTATCTTCCCTCCATGGAATCAGACTGCTGCTTCCTCCTCCCCGGCACCAAAGACTTCACCTTTAAATGTCCAAACCTTGACGCCAATAACTCCATATGTCGTCTTCGCTTCCGCAAACCCGTAATCGATATCAGCCCGAAGCGTATGGAGGGGAACCCGTCCCTCCCTGTACCACTCCCTTCGAGCCATCTCCGCGCCTCCAAGCCTTCCCGCACAAGCGATTCTGATTCCCTTTGCTCCCATCTTAAGGGCAGAGGTCACCGCCCTTTTCATGGCTCTCCGAAATGAAACTCTTCTCTCCAGTTTAAGGGCCACGTTTTCCGCCACGAGTTGGGCGTCCATTTCGGCCTTCTTGATCTCCTTGATGTTGATAATCATCTCTTTTTGGGTCTTCTTCTGAAGTTCCCTTCTCAAGTTCTCCACCTCGGCCCCCTTTTTCCCGATGATAATTCCGGGTCGGGCCGTGAAGATATTGATTTTCGCCTTCTTACCCTTATCGGCAGCCCTTTCAATTTCAATCTTGGAGACCCCGGCATGGTAGAGCCTTTCCTTGAGAAATTGGCGAATTCGAATATCCTCCTCCAACAACTCGGGAAAACTCCTCCCGGCATACCATCTGGAATCCCATGTCTTAATAATTCCTAGTCGAAAACCCGTAGGGTGGACTTTTTGACCCAATTTCGCCTCCTCCAGAAATTGGTTTAAAAGCTCTCCTCCAAGACCACCGTGATGTGGCTCATCCTCCTTCGAATCATGGTAGCCCTCCCCATGGCCCTTGGGCGATACCGCTTCATAGTTGGCGCCTGATCAACGGTGATCTGCTTTATGAAGAGGGTGTCGACATTGACGCTTTTCATCTGGTCTGCGTTGGCAACGGCGGATTTGAGCAGCTTGACAACGATTTTAGCCGGGGCCTTCCTGGTAAAGGCCAGGATGTTCAAGGCCTCTTCGACGCCCTTTCCCTTCACCAGATCGGTCACCATACGGGCTTTCCTGGGGGAGGTCCTAATGAATCTCGCGCTCGCTTTAACCTCCACAGCTCGCCTCTCCTTACCTCCTTCCCCCTATTCTCGTCTTCCTATCCCCGGCATGGCCGTGAAAGGTCCGCGTGGGGGAAAAATCCCCCAATTTATGGCCTACCATCTCTTCGGTAATGAAGACGGGGAAGAATTTCTTTCCGTTGTGAACGCCAATGGTGAGGCCAACCATCTCAGGTAAAATGGTAGAGCGTCTTGACCACGTTTTAATGATCTTCCCGCCCCCACCCTCTCTCACCTTCCTCAAAAGACTTCCATCCACAAAAGGACCTTTCTTAATTGACCGAGCCATTAATCCCCCTCCGCCATCTGAGAAGGCTTACTTCCTCCTCTTGACGATATACTTATCCGTAGCTTTATTCCTCCTCGTCTTGAAGCCCTTGGTCGGAACACCCCAAGGGGTAACCGGATGTCTTCCCCCAGAGCTCTTGCCTTCGCCCCCGCCCATGGGATGATCGACCGGATTCATGGCTACCCCTCTGACCCGGGGCCTTCTTCCCAACCACCTTTTTCTGCCCGCCTTTCCCAGGGAGATGTTTTCATGATCGATATTGCCCACTTGTCCAATCGTGGCAAAACAGTCCAACAATACAAGGCGAACCTCCCCGGAAGGAAGGCGGATGCGGGCATATTTTCCCTCTTTGGTCAACAGCTGACCATTAGAGCCAGCACTCCGAATAATCTGCCCTCCTTTTCCCGGTTTCAATTCGACGTTGTGAATAATGCTCCCTGATGGGATATTTCGGAGGGGAAGGGCGTTGCCGGGCTTGATGTCGGCCGATTCACTAGCGATGATGGTCTCCCCCACATTCAGGTCCATAGGAGCGATGATATATCTCTTCTCCCCGTCCGTATAGTGGAGGAGGGCAATGCGGGCAGACCGATTTGGATCGTATTCAATGGAGGCCACCTTCGCCGGTATATCCCTCTTATCCCTCTTGAAGTCCATAATCCGGTATCTTCTCTTGTGCCCCCTACCCAAATGGCGGACGGCCGTCCTTCCATAGTTGTTCCTGCCACCACTCTTCTTCAGGGGCTTTAAGAGTCCCTTTTCGGGCCTGTCCCGGGTGATTTCCTCAAAGGTGGAAACGGTCTGAAACCTCCTTCCCGGTGAAGTAGGGTTATATTTCACAATTCCCATACGTCAATACCCCCAAGATGGAATCGGCGCTAGGCCCCCTCAAAGAAGTCGATCCGATCCCCCTCTTTCACTGTCACAATGGCCTTTTTCCAATCGGGCCTTTTGCCAAAACGTCTTCCCAGCCTCTTCACCTTCCCCCTGATCGTAGCAGTCCTGACATCCCTCACCTTTACCTTGAAGAGGTGTTCAACGGCCTCTTTAATCTCGATTTTATTAGCCCTCTTGTTTACCTTAAAGCTGTATTGATTTTGCCCCTCCCGTTGGATCGTGCTCTTCTCCGTCACCAGTGGGCTGATGATGATATCGTGGACTTCCCTCATGATGCCAATCTCTCTTGGATTTTCTCAACGGCGTCTTTAACCAGAATCAAATTTTCATGATTCAATATGTCATAGACATTGAGCCCTTCAGCCCTCAATACCTTGACCCCCGGTACATTTCTCGCGGAACGTTCCAAATTGAAGTTCTCCTGGCCAATGACGATAAGGGCCTTTTCCATACCGAGCCTGCCGAGAATCTCTACGAACGATTTCGTCTTAATCTCCTTCAATTCGAACTGATTGAGAACCAGCAACTTTCCCTCCCCAGCCCTCGCGCTTAAGGCCACCCTCAGAGCCTGTTTCTTCACCTTCTTGGGAAGGTTAAACCCAAAATCCCTCGGGGCGGGACCGAAGATAACCCCACCTCCCCTCCAGAGAGGAGATCGGATTGTGCCAGCCCTGGATCTTCCCGTTCCCTTTTGCCTGTAAGGTTTCCTGCCTCCCCCTCGAGCTGCGGATCGACCCTTGGTCGAGGCCGTTCCGGCCCTCCTGTTCGCCAACTGCATTTGCACAACATCATGGAGCAGGTGGTCCTTGATCTCCACGTTGAAGACTCGCTCGTCCAGTTCCATCTCCGAGACCTTCCTTTTAGCCGTACTATAAACCTTGACCTGCGGCATCCCCTTCTCCACGGTTACGATTCTTCCTTCTTGCCTTCTTCTGCGTCTTCCCCAGCCTCAGCCTTAGCCTTAACCTCAACCTCCTCCTTCCGAGGAGGTCTAGGTCGAGGAGGTACTGCCGCTTTCTTGGCCCCTTTTATGGTGACGATTCCATTTCGCCACCCCGGGATGGCTCCCTTCAAGAAGATGAGGTTCCGCTCCGGTCTAACCACAACTACCTCGATGTTTTGAACGGTCACCTTTCGGTTACCGAGATGTCCCGGCATCTTCTTCCCCTTAAAGGTCCGACTGGGATCCGCGGCCGATCCGATGGACCCGCCATGCCGGAAATATTCATGGGTGCCATGGGACCCCGGAGCGCCCCGAAAACCATGGCGTTTTATCACACCGCTGAAGCCCCTTCCTTTACTTGTTCCCGTAACATCAACCAAATCACCGGGGTGGAAGATATCAACCGCGATCTGCTGGCCGAGCTCGTAAGAATCTACTTCATCCACCCTCAATTCCTTCAGGACATAAAACGGCCCTAAGCCGCAGTTCTTAAAATGCCCCATGAGAGGTCGATTCACCCTCGTGGGTTTTTTCTTCCCGAAACCTATCTGAAGGGCAGCATATCCGTCGTTCTCCTTGGTCTTCTTTTGGACAATGGGACAAGGCCCTGCCTCGACGACGGTCACCGGCACGAGATTCCCCTCTTGGGAGAACACCCGAGTCATTCCGAGCTTCTTGCCTATGATTTCCCTTACCATTTCAGCGGCCAACTCGTCTCGTTCCTATCGATAATGGGTTAAAGCTTTATCTCCACATCGATCCCGGCGGCCAAATCCAATTTCATGAGGGCATCCACCGTCTGCTGGGTCGGATCCAAGATATCGATGAGCCTTTTGTGCGTTCGAATCTCAAACTGTTCTCGCGATTTTTTGTCGACATGGGGGGATCGAAGCACACAGAATTTGTTCACCTTTGTAGGCAGTGGAATCGGCCCAGCTACATTAGCCCCCGTTCGTGTAACTGTATCCACGATCTCCTGAACCGATTTATCCAGAAGCTTATAATCGTATGATTTCAAACACACCCTTATCTTCTGCGTGGCCATAGAGCGCTCCCATTTCCCGGGTCAACTCAACCCTACTCCGTGACATCGCTGATGACCCCTGCGCCCACGGTCCTACCACCCTCCCGAATGGCAAACCGCAACTCCTTCTCCATGGCTATGGGCGTAATCAACTCCACCGATAACTGTACATT
>CAYFXP010000329.1:0-1981 GCA_964346935.1 uncultured Syntrophobacterales bacterium | reverse complement strand
ATGGGGGCGAAGGATGGGGCCGGTTGGGAGCGTAAGGGCTTCACTCAACTCTCCAGGTCGTCCCATCGGGCCCGTCCTCCAAGACGATGCTCATCGACGCCAGGGATTCCCTGATCTCGTCGGCCCGTTTCCAATCCCTCCGCTTTCTGGCCTCATGCCTCTCCCGAATCATCCGGTCTATCTGGCCCTCATCGATCCGAAGTCGGCTCAATTCCCTCCCTCTCTGCTCACGGAAGTAGTCCTCGGGGGCCCACTGAAAGAGACCGAGAACGTCCCCGAAACACCGGAAGTTATTTCTGGCCTCGGGCAAGAGCTCTGCAAGGGAAGCGCGTTTCAAGCCATCATCCCCCATCAAGGCATTGAGATTTCGGGCCAGATCGTAAAAGTGGGCCATGGCCAAAGCGGTGTTGAAGTCATCATCCATGGCCTCTTGAAATCTCTCCGGAAACGCCCTCACCTCTTCAATGGCCTTGCGAACCCTTTTCCCCAGGCTCATCTCTCCCCCCCCGGAACCCTCCTCATTCCATTCATCGATCTTCTTCAGGGTGGAGTAGAATCGGTCCATGCCCATTTTGGCCTCGGCCAAGTTCCGATCGGAGAAATCAACGGGGCTCCGATAGTGATGGGATAGGAGGAATAAACGGATGATTTCCGGGTGGTAACGGTCGAGGATGTCCTTAATGGTGAGTATGTTTCCCAGGGATTTGGACATCTTCTCCCGATTGATATTCACAAAGCCATTATGTATCCAAAAGCGGGCAAAGGGCTTCCCCGTGGCTCCCTCTGATTGCGCGATTTCATTTTCATGATGGGGAAAAATGAGGTCCTTCCCCCCGCCGTGGATGTCCAGGGTATCACCAAGATATGCCTGGCTCATAGCAGAACACTCGATATGCCAGCCCGGCCTTCCCCGTCCCCAGGGGCTTTCCCAGGATGGTTCCCCCGGCTTGCTGGCCTTCCAGAGGGCAAAATCGAGGGGATTTCGCTTTTTCTCGTCGACCTCGACCCTCGCCCCGGCTTTCATTTCCTCGGGATCACGTTTGGAGAGCTTACCGTATCCCTCGAATGTATCCACGGAAAAGAAGACATCGCCACCAGCCTGGTAAGCATACCCCCCCTCCATCAACTTCTCAACCATCCGGATCATTTCCCCAATATGGGCCGTCGCCTCGGGCTCTTGGGTTGGCTTTTCAAGCCCCAGCGCCTCCATATCCGCGGAGAATTCACGAGTATACCGATTGGCGATCTCCTCACAGGCCACGCCTTCATCATTGGCCCGGGCGATGATCTTATCATCGAGGTCGGTAATATTCCGAACATAGGTTACCTCATACCCCAGGAAACGGAGATACCGGAAGATGACGTCGAAAACGACGGTTGACCTGGCATGCCCAATATGGCAGCGGTCGTACACCGTCACGCCACAGGCATACATCCCCACTCTCTTCCCCCTGAGTGGTTTGAAGTCTTCCTTCTTACCCGAAAGGGTATTATAGATTCTCAGCATGGGGATTTTCCTCTCCCATACCTTCGACCAAGACCACAGATTGTCCTATGATACCCTCCCTCCTTCCGGAAAACCCCAGCCCTTCCGGGTTCGTTGCCTTGATATTTACTCGGTCAGGTCCTACTTCCAGAGCTTCCCCTATCTTATCGATCATCCGAGGGATGTATTCGGCCAGTCTCGGCTCTTGTGCAGTGATGGTAGCATCCACATTGACAACTCGGAAACCCTTGGCCTTTGCCTTCTCCATCACCTTTTTGAGCAATATCATGCTACTCATATTTCGATACCGGGGATCAGTGTCCGGGAAATGCCTGCCCAGGTCCCCCTCTGAGATGGCACCTAGTATAGCGTCGCCGATGGCGTGGATCAAGACATCGGCGTCCGAGTGGCCGAGCAATCCCTTTGCATGGGGGATCTCAACGCCCCCTAGAACGAGCTTCCTGCCCTCAACCAAGGGATGGACATCGAACCCAA
>CAYFXP010000328.1:0-2526 GCA_964346935.1 uncultured Syntrophobacterales bacterium | reverse complement strand
GAAGGGGTCAGCCTCCGGCAAACAGACCACATCCACCCGTCCCACGCCAAACAGGTCCTCTAAGGCAATCCCCAGGCGGACCTTCTCCTCCACCAAAAGCGACTTCCCCGGTACCGGTCTGACCCCGACATCCAGGTCGGATGAGCCGTGCTCGAAGGTCCGCTCCTCCCCCTCCATCCACGTCGCCGCCTCATGGGCCCGGCTGCCAAAAGCATATAAAGTGGCTACGTGGAACCTCCGGCATATACGCGCCAGTGCTTCGCGGCGAGCCTCAATGCCTGTGTTCTCGACCATAGAGCAATTAATACTCCAGTTCCTCAGGGGTTAATTCCAAAGCTGTAGGCATTGCCCATCCCTCTATTATATTAAGCCGTTCCAGAAAAATAGTTGTCCCAAGTTTCATTGATTTCACCGTCATACTCGTGATTTTTGGGATGATTTAAGTTCTGGAACTTCCTTACCTGCGCAGATAGGCGTGCACCTGGCGGGCGAACTCGTCGAAACGCGTTCCTAAGGCGCGGCAGGCAGCCTCCAGCATCTCCAGGTACTTATCGAAGCGGTATTCTCTGAATAGCACGGCCAGGTCAATGTCCCGCGCCGGCGATCCTTCGAGCACTGACCCAAACAGGCAAGCCAGGCGAATGCCATCACTGGCCAGGGCGCGAGACAAATCATCCAGGCGTCTCTCTATCTCGGCCAATCTGATACCCTTTACATTCGAGGAATAATTCCCTGCGCCCAACCCACAACCTCCTCTGCAAGAGTTATGGCCTCTTCATACTCCTCTTGGGTCACCGGTTCAGCAAGGCCAGGATACCGGCTTTCGACCGCATAATCCGATAGGGCGGCGGCCCTCATAACGCCTTCTGGCATCTCTAAACCAGAGCGCTTCACAAGTGTCAGCAATTGAGCCAGGTCATGAGTATAAGGAAAACGTACTCCTAGATGGAGGAGAACCGCTTTGACTGCCTTCTCGGCAGCTTGCTGAGCGTTGAAACATAAATCCTCCAGATAGACCCCCGGGATACCGGCGCCGACTCTAGCCTGAGCGAGGTTACTCTGAGCGCGATTCAACCACTCCCGGGGATCGTCAGGGGGGAAGCGTCTATCTTTAGCAGTGTTGTGAAGATCAGGAGGCATAGACAACTTCTCCTTCTCGCATGGCCGGTTCGATCACCAAAGCGAAGGAATCCTTGAATCGCTCGACATCCTCCGGCGTTACTACCACCACATCCACAGGATGTCCCACGCCCACGAGATTCATGTAGATGGCTTGAGTCAGCCTCCGCCGATGGACATCTGACTTTACCACCAATAGATCTATATCACTATCTGGTTTCATCTCTCCCCGCGCCGCCGAGCCAAAAAGGATTATTTTCTCCGGCTGTGCCACTTCAACGATGCGACCGATGATCTCATTCAATATATCTTGGTTCAATTGCTTCATTTTCTTTCTCCAGAAGCAACGTTCATCGAAGCACTTTCAATCAGGCGGCGTATCTCCTTGAGATGCATCCGCTCGTGGACGCCGATGACGCGGATAACGTGTCTCACGCTCACCTCGCCCAACGCCGGGTGGTCTCCCATCATGTCCCACGCATCGTGGGGGAGATCCACGATGAAGGCCAACGTCTCCTGGCGCTCGGACCGTAAGGCGTCGAGGATGTCTTCCAGGGTCTGGCCGGCGCGGCGGGCAACGTGCTCCTCGTTCCAGCGATCCAGGTCGAAACCTTCCAGGTGTGTAGAGCGGCCTTTGAGCACCGCCCCGACAAAACGACGATGGGCGCGTTCGGCGTCGGCCAGGTGGGCCAGGTTATCGTGGATGTTCCAGCCTCCCATAGATGGACGCCAGGTGAGTGTGGGCTGGTCGAGGCCCTCAACAAGCGCCAGCAACTGGTCACGGGTGGCTTGCATTTTGGGCACTATTCTATCCGCAGGCGAATTCACAGCCACTCCTTTGGTTTCACGCTATCCGTGTACGTTTTATCATTCTACCACATTTGGGCCTTTCAGAGAAGCACGACAAGTCGCCGGGTGCGTTCATTTTTGGGGGCACTAGCATCCTGAGCGTGTCGAAGGCTTCGTCGTGAGCTCAGGATGCTAACCTGCATAACTTGCCCCCAGATCTGAACGCACCCAAGTTGCCAGGAAGCTTGTCCCATCCAAGTACGGAGAGGTATCAAACCAAAAGACTGGAAGAATGGATAGAGCCCAACTATCCATTCTTCCAGCCTCCCATTGGACGCGGCTCAAGGAAGCGTCCCGATTGGACGCGGCCCAAGGAAGCGTCCAAATCGGACGCGGCTTAATCAGCAGTTCTCCGCCGCCGCGCGGCGAATTCCGGCGCCTCCTTAATGGTCGTCCCCAGTATGCCGAAGGACTGCCAAAATGCGCGCATTCCGGTCCGTTTGAGTTGAGCCGAATCCTCGCCCACAGTGGGGAATCCCTGTTCGTCAGGCGTCAGTTGCTCCCAGTTGCGGAATAGGCGGCCCCAATCGCTATCGAGTACCGTATACATCTTGTTTT
>CAYFXP010000327.1:0-1783 GCA_964346935.1 uncultured Syntrophobacterales bacterium | reverse complement strand
TGAGGTTTGGAAATCCCTCTAGCGACGGTCATTCCCCGGCTCGGTGTCCAACCACCACCTCGGCACGTTGCTGGGGCTCCTGATAGCCGCCTACGAGATGAACCACTTCAAAGAGGAATACCAGGCCAAGGTGATTGCCAACGCCAAGGCGTTCGCCAGAGGGATGAAGGACTGCGGCCTGGATGTCGCTGGCGATCCAACTATTGACTTTACCGAAACACACCAGGTAGTGGTGAGTGTGGGTTACGGCTGCGGCCCGGAAATCGCCAGCCGACTCGAAGCCAATAATATCATTTGCAACTATCAGGCCAGCCCAGACGAAGAGGGCTTCACCGCCTCAGGATCTCTGCGGATGGGCGTATCTGAGATGACTCGCTTCGGTATGGGAGAAGATGACTTTCGCGCCCTGGCTTTCCTGATTCACGACGTAGTGATGAACAAAGCTAACGTCACCGACCAAGTCAAGGCGCTGAGGGAGAGGTTCTCCGAGCTTCAGTTCTGCTTCCGCGGCAAAGAATACGGAGACGTTATGGAGAAGCTTCACGAGCTTCTCTGTGAAGCAAGATGATAAGTGCAGGAAGAGCAGTGGGGGATCAGGCCCATGCACCGAATAATGAAGCTTGGGTAAGTACATTAACTAAGGCCTGCTTAATTGACCACTAATTGTGACTGCCTAAATGAGCATGCACCGGGCTCCGTTATTCACGCCGCCCGTGATGACGGACGTTATATGGCTTCATCAATTTATAGGCTGTAAAGAGTGAGCGGAAGTTTCTAACGAACTCATTTGCAATGTGGAGAAATTTTGCGAAATAGGCAATTTTTGCGATCGTTTCTTATCTTTAAAGCCCGGATGTATAATGATTGTCTTAGCGGCAGATGCAGCTAAGAGTGAGGAGGAGTAAGTTATGGATCTTTTCGCCAAGAGGGTTGGACTCATCGATACTGAGAATGCTTTTAAGATAGGGCCTTTAATCCGAGCCGTGGAGGAGCAGGGGAAAGAGGTGATTAAATGCAATCTGGGAGAGCCGGATTTCCCCCTTCCAGAATTTATCAAAGAGGAGGTCAAAGGGCAGCTTGATCGGGATAATACGCACTATTGTGATCCCCAGGGAATCCCTTCACTCCGGGCCGCCGTTGCAAAGCAGCTTTCCGAAACACGGGGGATTCGGGCAACCGCCGATCGAGTCGTCGTGTTTCCCGGTGCTAAACCTCCCATCGGTTTATGCCAACAAACCTATTGCGATCCTGGGGATGAGATCATTTATCCCAGCCCGGGATTTCCCATCTATGAATCCTTTATCAATTATGTGGGGGCTCGGCCCATACCCCTGCATTTGAGCGAGGAGAGGAATTTTTCTTTTTCAGGGTTAGATATTGGACCTCTCATCACCGAGAAGACAAAGATGATCTTTCTTAACTTCCCCTCGAATCCCACGGGAGGTGTGGCCTCTGCGGAACAACTTCGAGACATAGCTAACGTAATTCGGGGGCGATGTTCCGAAGACATTCGGGTATTTTCCGATGAAGTGTATGAATATATCCTTTTCGATGAGAGCGAGCACCAGAGTATCATCTCATGTCCGGGGATGGAGAAGGTTACCATCCTGGTCAGTGGGGCATCGAAGAGCTTTTCCTGGACTGGGGGCAGAATTGGCTGGGTTCTCTTCCCCACGGTGGAGGAGGCTGAGGTCTTCAGGAATCTCAATATCAACTATTTTTCCTGTGTTCCTCCCTACAATCAGGAAGGAGCTCGCATTGCCCTTGAGTCACCACTCAGCCA
>CAYFXP010000326.1:0-2732 GCA_964346935.1 uncultured Syntrophobacterales bacterium | reverse complement strand
AAGGCCACCAGGAAATCCATCTTATGCCTGGTCAGTGTTTCCCTCTTATCCGTCGCCACGGTCAGGGTTCCGAGGATTTTGTCGTTGAACTCCAGGGGAAAACTAGCATGGTACATCATCCTCCCCTGTTGGGTTATGGTTCCCGAGAGGTCTGCGACCTCCGTTAGAGTCTTGACGATGAGCGGTCTCTTCCCTTTCACTGCTTTGCCCGGAATGCTCTCGGAGATATGGATATTCCCTATCTCCTCCTGGTATTCCTTGGATAGCCCTTGATGGCCATATAGCCTGAGCCGTTCAGTTCTTTCGTCCTTGAGATGGATGTATCCTATACGAAACCCCGTCAAATCCAAAACAAGGGTAAGCCCCTTTTTGAGCATGGACTTTATATTCTGCTCAATATAGACCAAATCGCCAAAACGGCTGACGTAGTCGATGGTGATACCTCCCCCTCCCCCCTGCTCATTTTTCAAGCGACGCCCTAGTTGGATTAGCTTCTCTCCTCTCAATGGAGCCATCCCTCTTTTTGACCCCTAACCGCGACCTCTCTGCGTCTTCTTTAAAAAGCCCAACCTCTGCAGGTCTTCCTTGCTCACCCTGTGATGGCCACCTGGGGTCCTATAGGACTTTATCTTTCCGGAATAGATATAGTTTCTGACGGTTTGGGTGGAAACCCTGAGAATCTTTGCCGCCTCCGTTGTAGTATAAAACAAAATCATTTCAATGTCTCTACTTCGCATCATACATCGACCTCTTGGGTTTTCCTAACAATTTTGCATTTTTGATGCCAATTTTCGATATTATTCACAATTTATGCCTTTAATAACCTAACCCCTTGTTTTCCCAACGTTTCTCGTGGGAATTGTAGGTAACGGCATGGCAATCATTCAGGTGCTCACCGCAGGTAATGGACCTCGAGGCCGCTGAAGAAATGAGGTTTAATCTTTTTAAAGGAAGGAATGACAAAAAATGGCACAATGGTTGTAATGAAAGAACAAAAAAGGCCGGCCATGAACAGAAATTTCAAAATATCGAATACTTATAAATAATATTCACGTTGGCACAATATGTGCTAGCTACAAATACCGGCAGGACATCCACCGGAACGAAGGATGAAATACTTCGCCATACTAATAATTCTCTTCTCCCCCATATTGGTGGCTATGGGAGCAGATGCGGAAATCTATAAGTGGTTGGATAAAGAAGGAAATCTCCATTTTTCCGATACCCCACCCGCGTATGGTGAGGTAGTGTATGAGACCCTATCGGAGGCATCCTCGCCATCCAGAAAAGAATCAGAGGATCTTTCCGGAAAGACTGGTTTTCCCTCTTCGAGCTCGGCACTCTATTCGGGAAAACCCCTCTACTTCTGGCAGGATCAGTTCGAGATGCTCAAATCGAAGATCGCCATGAAACGAAACGATATTCGGCTATTGAAAAGCGCCATCGACAAAACGGATATGTTCCAGCCAGAGAAAAAAAGCGGAATGATCATCTATCCCCGGGAGCTGAGGGTCGATGGAAGGCTTTTGTATACCAGGGCCCAATTCATCGAGGAATGGACCCGGCAAAGCGAGCAACTCAAGGACCTAGAGGAGGAGCTTCGGACCTTAAAGGACAAGGCTCAATTGGCCGGCATTCCTCGATGGGTTTGGGAGAAATAGTCAATTTCGAGGACCTGAGAGGGGAGGATCAAATCATGATGGTCCAGTGTGAACAGTGCATGGCGAAATACAAGCTCGACGATTCTAGGATCCCCGGGGAGAAGGCCAAGGTCAGATGTTCAAGATGTCAACACATGTTCCTCGTCTCCAAGGAAATTCCATCCCCCCCGGAACCACCGCCCATTGAGGTTTCCCTCAAAGAGGCACCCGAGCAACCAGTTCAACCCTTATTCCAATGCCCCAACTGCGGATTCGAACAGCCACATTCCCAGGAGTGCATTAAGTGTGGCATCATCTTCAGCAAGTATAAGCCGAGGGCTGAAATGACGCTTCCCCCCTATCCTCACGAGGCAGGGGGATTTGAGCTAGACGAAAATCTCATCGGCGGACAGGCTGAATCCAGCCCAAAGACCTATGCGGGATTCTGGCGTCGGTTCGGCGCCTACTTCATCGATGGGATTGTTGTTGGGATCATCATGAAAATCTCCATGTCCATGATGATGGTTCCAATGGCCCACTATTTTTCCAGCATGCGCATGGTCGAAAATCCCCAGGATTTGAGCGTCATTGCCCCCTCTTTAATGATGCTCATTGGGACTTCCATACTCGTGGGCGCATCACTTCAGGCTCTCTATTTCATCTTCATGTGGGGATATAAGGGAGCAACCCTGGGGAAAATGGCCCTGCAGATCAAGATCGTGAGCACCAGTGGGTCCGATATCTCCTACGGAGCCGCATTTCTCCGTTACATCGGGACCATCATTTCCAGCATCCCCTTCAGCCTCGGGTTTCTCTGGATGCTTTGGGATAACAAGAACCAGACCTGGCACGATAAGATCGCGTCCACCTGCGTCATTCGAACCGGATGATCCTCATCTAGTTATTCGATCCTTTTTACGGTGAGCTTCTCCCCTTCTTCCGCAGTACCGACCAGCACCAGATGGGATAGGCCGGCAAATATCCCGTTCTCAACGACACCGGGGATACCGTTGAGCTCCCGTTCCAAACCCTTCGGGTCCTTTATCGCGGGAAAACGGACATCAATGATCATATTGCCCTGATCCGTAATCA
>CAYFXP010000325.1:0-19509 GCA_964346935.1 uncultured Syntrophobacterales bacterium | reverse complement strand
CGTGGATGAATTGGCCGGCAAGGTCTTTTCAAAGGATGTCTTCGCGGAGGCCAGGTCTTATATAGATCGGTACAGAAAGGCAGGGGAGGGGAAATGATACGAGACCCTGGGGGATTTTTGAAGAAGGGCTTTTGGCTCTTCGATAAGTTGGAATATCTCGTTCTGGTTTTTTTGCTTACGGTGATGGTTGGACTGGCCTTTCTCCAGATCTTCCTCAGGATTTTTTTTGCCACCGGGATCCTGTGGGGTGACCCCCTCCTGAGGCACTTGGTGCTTTGGATCGCTCTCCTCGGAGCAGCCATAGCCGCGAAGGAAGGAAAGCACATCAACATCGATGTCATCTCTAGGGTGCTCCCCGACAGGGGAAGGGTTGCCATTCAGGCTTTGACAGATCTCTTTTCGACCTTTATCTGCCTCCTCTTGATCCAGGCCTCTTTGAAATTCATCAGAGATGAATTTCAGGCTGGCACCCTCGCCTTCCTAAAGATACCGACCTGGGCCGTGGCAGTTATCTTTCCCGTAGCCTTCGGGCTCATCGCCATCCGCTTTGCGATAAGCGGCTGTCGAAACGGGGCTATGGCTATCAGGGGAAGTGCTCAATGATATTTCTCTCCGGCATCCTCACCGTCGCCCTCGCCCTCCTGGGGACGCCGCTGTTCATCATCATCTCAGCCAGCGCACTGCTGAGTTTCTATCTGGTGGGCATCGATTCTTCAATAGTCATCATTGAGATGTACAGGCTGGCCAAGACACCTATGCTTATTGCTATCCCTCTGTTCGCCTTTGCCGGCTACGTTCTTGCGGAAAGCGGGGCTCCAGGACGCCTGGTTAGGGTTTCCAGGGCAATCCTCGGATGGCTACCGGGAGGATTGGCTGTTGTTGTCCTCTTCGCCTGCACCCTTTTTACTGCCTTTACCGGTGCTTCAGGGATCACCATCATCGCCTTAGGGGGACTTCTCCTTCCCGCCCTGTTGAGCGAAAAATACCCTGAGAGATTTTCCCTTGGACTCGTAACCACCTCTGGAAGCCTAGGGCTTCTGCTGCCGCCCAGCTTGCCCCTCATTCTTTATGGCGTCGTAACCAAGACCAGCATCGACCAACTATTCATCGCCGGCATCGTGCCAGCCGCATTGCTGGTACTCCTCCTATCTCTGTTTAGCGTATATAAAGGGCTAAAAGCCGAAGTACCGTCGTCAAGGATCGCTTTGCGGGAGGTGATCGATGCAATAAGAGTCGCCAAGTGGGAACTCCCCCTCCCGGTAGTTATTTTGGCCGGAATTTACAGTGGGTATTTTGCCATAAGCGATGCAGCGGCCATTACGGCCTTCTGCGTCGTTATGGTGGAAGTCGCCATTTATCGAGATGTCAGGGTGAGGGATCTTCCCCAAATCATGCAAAAGAGCATGGTGCTGGTGGGGGGGGTCTTGATAATCCTTGGTGCTGCTCTAGCTCTAACCAACTACATGATAGACGCGGAAGTTCCCATGAAGCTATTGGATTTTCTCAAAGTCCATATAGAGAGCAAATTGATCTTCCTCATCATGCTCAACATCTTCCTTTTACTGGTGGGATGTATGATAGATATCTTCTCCGCATTGGTAGTGGTAGTCCCCTTGATAAGCCCCATCGCCCAGGCTTACGGCATACACCCCGTTCACCTCGGGATCATCTTTCTCGTCAACCTGGGAATCGGTTACTCAACACCTCCCGTGGGCATGAATCTTTTTATCGCGAGCTTCCGCTTTGAGCGGCCGGTTCTGAAGCTCTATATGGCTTCACTCCCCTTTTTGGCCATTCTCCTCGTGGCACTGATAATCATTACCTACGTGCCCAGCCTGAGCCTCTTCCTGGTGAAACCGGGCGGACCTTAGTGCTTTAACCCCTTCAATCTCCCATTGACGAGGGGCAGTCGGCCACTATAAGATCCAGGGATTATGCGAATGAGGTGGCAGTACTACCACACGGTGTGGGCAATTATGGTCTTCGGCTGGGTCGCCAATTACATGGTCCGATCCGGCCTCTCGCCCGTTCTCATCCCCATCCGTGAGGAATTCGGGCTGACATACGCCGAGGCGGGACTCATTGGCAGCGCCCTTTTTTACGCCTATGTCGGAATATTATTCCCCGCGGGCTATATCGGGGATCGACTGGGCAGGAAGATCGTCCTCGTAATTTGCACGCTTTGGTGGGCTATCGCCTCGGTTTTGACGGGCCTGGCCAATTCCTTTCCAACCCTGTTTCTCTCCCGCTTCCTGACGGGAATCGGACAGGGAAGCTATTTCAGCAATGACCGCCCCATCATCAGCGCCTTCACGCCGAGGGAAAAGGTAGGATTAGGGCAGGGGATATCGTTTATCGGTTTGGGAACGGGAATGTGTCTAGGCTACATCCTCGCGGGTTCCATCTCAGTGCTGTTGGGGTGGAGATACGTGTTTTACCTTTTCTCCATTCCCTCCTTCATGGCTGCATTTCTGATCCTTAGAATTATTAGGGAACCAAAGGGGCGAAGCTCGAATATGCATGTGACTCGTGAGGCCAAGGTTCCCTTTTCCGCCATCTTCAAGCAAAGGGATTTGTGGATGCTCTACATTGGGGGGATACCAGCAATTTATGCTGTGTGGATGGCTGGAACGTGGGTACCGGCAATGTTCGAGGAACTGGGCGTGGAAAGCCTTGCCACTTCATCGCTTTTTGCGAGTCTCCTGGGTATTTCCTCCGTTCCCGGTTTGATCATTACGGGTTACCTGAGCGATAGGATGGCCAAGCGCACATTGGGCCGTAAGGGTTTGATTGGAATTGAGTTTTTCCTTATGGGTCTTTTCATGTTCCTGATGGGATGGGCCGTCCGGCACCGTTGGAGCGCTCTGACGGCGGCCTTCATCATCTTCTGCTTTGGATTCTTCGCTTGGGGCCTTTGGGCACCCTTTTACGCCCTCATTGCCGATATCGTCCCGAAGGAGGTCCAGGGATCATGCTACGGGCTTACCAATTCCATCAACTTCATCGGAAGTCTCATAGCCCCTCCACTCACGGGATGGATTAAGGACGTTACATCATCTTTCGAGTGGGGGTGCTACCTCACTGTCATCATCATCCTGATCGGGTCTGTCTTTATCTTAAGCGTGAGCCCTCCCTTTCGCCTCAAACCGGAAATGCCCATTCACCGGGAGGGGGGAATAAGGGACGGTCACTCAAAGGTAGCCTGAAAGTAAATTTCATGGTTAAATTTCGCATTCGGCTTTAATATTATGATCTTCAAGGGCCCCGTCTCTCCAGTGTGGAATCGGTAGGATTGGGCCAAGTTTTGAGCGATAAATTTAACCCCTTCCACACCTCCATACCGATCCGAATCCATCCTGGCCCATAGGGAAATTGAATCCTCTCCCTTTCGATGGACAAATGCCCAGTTGACCTTGGTATCGTTGATTAACCATCCTACGAATTGTTCATCCTGCGCCGAAGATTGAGCAATCCCCTTTTCCAGCGAGAGCCCACTCCTCGCGACCCAGGCTTCCCTCCTCCACGCCAGCTTTACCCAGTTCCTTCGAAAACCTTCTATGAGGGGCCTCTGTCCCCTCTTCATCCTCGCTACGACCTTATGCTTTTTGCTGGGGCCGGATCTGACCAACAGCACCTTGTAGGTCACGGTGCCGGTTTGGGCACAGACAACGGGATTTGCAAGCAATACAGCCGAAAGCGCTATCAATATTATCTTTTTCATCCCAGCTTACCCCCGAGCTTCAATTCCAGGTTCGGTTATTCCATTTTTTCCCTCAACCTTAACCCTCACCTTTGGCATTTCCCTTGCCTCCAACCTTTTCCTTGACGTTTCGAAAAAACTCGCTCTTCACTGCTCAAACATATTTTTTCAAGCATTCTAGCGCTTATGCCGCCTTCAACCCAGAACTGGGTTTGCACCCGCTCGGGTTGCCTCGAAGTGGTTATCGAAAAAATATAATTCGCGCTCAGATCTCGTTTTTCCGTTCTCCCAGGGATTTCTCCATTTGGACTTTGACATTCATCCTCGTGTCCGTGCTCGTTTTCCTGACCGCGTCATTTGACATTTGAACTTTCCATTATTAACCAATAAAACCAATTAAACTAATACAACCAACTCATTGCCATTGCCCCTTGACATGGGCCATCAATTCAATAATAATTGTAATAATTTATTTATGGAGGTATCGCCCATGAAAAGGGCTGTCATATTTGTTCTTATAATCTCCCTGCTCCTTATATTCGCCCCATTTATCCGGGCCAAGAAACCCCCTAAGGAAGGAATTACGAATTATGCGGGGAAGTATTTCAAGGACTCTTCATCCCCTGGCTATGCTTCCTACGATCGAGAGATGAGCATGTATGTCGCCCAAAGGATCAAGGCACAATACAATGTGGATCTAGATTATACCCTCTATTCGGCCTTCGATCTGCTTGAGATAGAAGCCCTCTTGAAATGTAAGAAATCCGGTGAACCAGTGGACTCCCTTCTTGAACCTTTCCAAAAGTGACCGTGTCTTTCCTTCACGCCCCCCATTTCTTTTCAGGTGGATGGTTCTCCATCAGGGTCCCCAACCTCATGGAGACTTGGCCGAAAAGCATATGTAGGTATCGGCTTCAAATTACTTCATCAAAGGTTACCGATTTTCGCTTGATGATCCTCCTCAACTTCTCCAGGGCCTTTGCCTCGACCTGTCTCACCCTCTCCCTGGTGATGCCGAATCTCTTGCCAATAGCCTCCAGTGTATGAGGATCGCCATCATCGAGCCCATACCGAAGTACAATGACCCTCTTCTCCTGTTCACTCAACTGTTCTAACCAAGAGCTCACCTTTTCAAATCTTTCGATATCCTCGAGTAAAGAGATAGGTCTATCGGAATCCTCGTCGTGAATGGTATTCTTGAGAAAATAGTCAGTACCCCTCCCGATGGGTGTCTCAATGGAGTACGTTTTGTAAACCAGTGTTTTTAGGCTCTCGATATAATCCGTTTTCAGCTTCATCATCCTCGCGACTTCTTCGTTCGAGGGCTCCCGCTTGAGTTGGTTGAATAGGGATCTTACCACCCTGGCGAGTTTGTTGAGGTCGCTGCTTATGTGCATGGGAAGCCTGATCATGTGGGCCTGATTGGCAAGGGCCCGTTCTATGGATTGTTTGATCCACCAGGCGGCATAGGTTGAAAAACGGCTCTTCTTAGCGGGTGAAAATCTTTCGACGGCCTTTATCAATCCGATGTTCCCCTCCTCGATGAGGTCGGAAAGTGGCAACCCCCGAAACAGATATTTTTTCGCAATCTTGACAACTAAGCGTAAGTTGGATTCTATCATCTTCTTTCGGGCTTCCTCATCACCCTGGCGAATTCTCGTGGCGAGGGACCTTTCCTCTTCCGCGGAAAGGAGAGAGGATTTCCTTAACTCCTTGAGGTACAATTTGATGAGGTCTGGGGAAGAGCCATCATCCTCATGTTCTTCCAAATAGTGATAAATCTCCCGCTCTCTCTTTGACATGGCAAGGCCTCAGTCCAATAGCACTCTGGGATTGATGGGTCTGTTGTTCTTCCTTATTTCGAAGTGGAGGTGAAAAGCACTTGCTCTCCCCGTGTTTCCAACCCTCCCGATAATCTGCCCCCTCTTGACCTGCATGCCTTCCGCCACCTCATTGATGTCGTTATAGGCATAGATAGTGATAAATCCCCCTTCGTGCTTTATAATGATGGTGTTCCCGTATCCCCTTATCTCATTTCCGCTATAGAGGACTATGCCGGAATCGGAGGCCTTAATGGGGGCTCCTCTGGGAGCTGAGATGTCGATTCCATCGTGTTTAACCGTACCCCGAATCCCGAACTCCCGGGTGACTTTCCCCCTTATGGGCCAAACAAAGCGCCCTCTTGCCAAAGCGAGCTTTTTCGGATCCTCCCGGCGTCCCCTTCTTCCTCCAATGTCCTCGATATAGATATCAACCTTGAGGACTTTTTTTGCCCCGGGGATAAATACCTTCTGTCCCACGCGGATTCGGCTCAGGTCTCGAATGTGGTTTATGCGAGCCACCTCGTTGATATCGACCCCGTAGGTCTTACATATCCTCCAGAGGGTCTGGTGCCTCTTAACCGTATGATAGACCCCTGCCCTCGGATAGCTCGGAGAGACGGAGCGGCATGTGGAAAAAATGGCGAGAAGAAGAAAAATGGCTAAATATCGTCTCCTCACCCCTCAAACATCCCCCCCTTCTAAGGTCTTAATGGCCTTCTCAACCGCTTCGGCGGCCGTTTTGGCTTGGATTACCCCCTCTATTTCCCAGGTTCTTAGCCCAATGACGGTCTTTTTCAATTTCAGCCCAATGGCTATTTCTGAAAGGGTCCCGTGTTCCCCCGATATGGCGATCATGCTATCCGAAGAATGGGCGATGACGACATTTCGGCTGTGACCCATTCCCGTCACGATGGAGATGTCAATATAGCCATTCGCCTCTTCCTTTGATGTCCCCGGCAATATGCCGACGGTGAGCCCCCCGGCCTCTTTTGCCCCTTTAGAAGCGAATTCCATTACCCCTCCCAGTCCTCCACAAATCAAGACAGCGCCCCTCTTTCCGATTTCCCTCCCCACTTCCTCAGCAAGTTCGGCGATCTCCGTGCTACAGCGAGAACCTCCGATGACACCGATTTCCATCAACTCCCTCCTTATTCGGGTAAGCCTTACCCATCCATGGGGTATAGAGCTATTCTTCGTCCCAGCCGTGTTTTCCGATCAATTTAACGAAATGACAACCGCCCATATCCTCCTGCTTAAACCCTCTCTTCGTTCGAAGAACCCTGACGAGGGTTTGCGAAAAAGCATTCCCAACGGGCACAACAAGCCTTCCTCCCGGTGCCAGTTGATCCAACAGGGGTTGTGGTATCTCTGGAGTCCCTGCGGTCACGGTGATGGCTTGATAAGGGGCCTTCTCTTTCCAACCATTAGTTCCATCGGATACCCTTATCTCAACGTTGTAACAGTTTAGCTCCTCAAGGAGCTTCCTCGCCTTATTGGCCAATGATCTGATCCGCTCAACGGAGTAGACCCATTCCGCCAACTCCGCAAGAATTGCCGCCTGATAGCCGGATCCGGTTCCAATTTCCAGCACCCTTTCATCTCCCTTTATCTCAAGGGCTTCGGTCATCAATGCGACCATATATGGCTGGGAGATGGTCTGTTTTTCGCCTATGGGTAAGGGATAGTCATTGTAGGCCTGGCCATGGAGCGCCTCCTCAACGAAGAGATGTCGGGGAATTTTGCTCATGGCATTTAACACGCGAATATCTCTGATCCCCCGAGAGGCGATCTGTTCATCGACCATCCTCTGCCTCGCCTTCGCAAAATCGAGCTTGTGAGACACAGCTGTTTACCTTTCCGAGATGACCGCTAGGTATCCGCCTTGCCCTTCAGTTCGTTGAGTTTCATCAAAGCCTCAATGGGCGTTATGTTCTCGATATCAATACGGCGTAACTCCTTCCGCAGGGGGTCCTCTTGAGCTTGAAACAAATTCATTTGTGTGGGTCTTAGCCCAGATTCCCTCCTCTCCCCCTTCGCTATCTTGGGCATGCCGAT
The DNA here is from genome assembly GCA_964346935.1 of uncultured Syntrophobacterales bacterium. Classification (GTDB taxonomy): domain Bacteria; phylum Desulfobacterota; class BSN033; order WVXP01. The sequence goes on along the minus strand of CAYFXP010000325.1, from coordinate 11,931 downwards.
CTCATCCAGCTCGCTGCTCTCCAAATTCTTGAGAATCTCCCGTGCCCTATGAATAACTTGCCTCGGAAGGCCTGCCAATTGGGCCACCTGAACGCCATAGCTTCGATTGGTGGCCCCTTCCATGATCTTCCTTAGAAATACTACCTCATCATTCCATTCCCTCACGGCAAAATTGTAATTCTTTACCCTCCCCTTGGTCATAGCCAATTCGGTCAACTCGTGGTAGTGGGTAGCAAAGAGGGTTTTTGCACCCAATTTGGGGTTGTCATGGATATACTCCGCTACTGCCCAAGCGATACTAACCCCATCGAAGGTGCTCGTCCCTCGGCCTATCTCATCGAGAATAATGAGGCTTCTCGAAGTTGCGTTATGCAGAATGTGGGCGGTTTCTACCATCTCAATCATGAAGGTACTCTTACCCTGGGCCAGGTTGTCGAAGATGCCCACCCGGGTGAATATCCGATCCACGACTCCAATGGTTGCATCCCGGGCAGGGACGAAACTGCCAATTTGGGCCATCATCACGATCAAGGCTACTTGCCTGAGATAGGTCGATTTGCCGGCCATATTGGGTCCCGTCACGATTATCAACTGGTTCTCGCCACAATCCAGCCTCACATCATTTGGGACGAATCGTTCACCCAGGTCCAAGCTCTCGATTACCGGATGTCGACCATCCATGATGGCGATCTCATCCCCCTCATTTACCACGGGCATCACATAGTCTGAGCGATCCGCGACCTCGGCCAGAGAAATGAGGACATCCATTGCCGCTATGGCGGAAGCAGTGCGTTGCACCCGATGTGTCTGGGCAGCAATCTCTTGCCGCACTTCCTGAAAGAGTTCGTATTCAAGGCGGTTGATCTTTTCCTCCGCGCTGAGGATCTTCGATTCGTATTCCTTTAACTGGGGCGTAATAAACCTTTCCGCGTTGCTCAGGGTCTGTTTCCGTACATAGTAGTCGGGGACCAGGCTCAAATTGCTCTTAGTTACTTCAATATAGTAGCCGAAGACCTGATTAAATCGAACTTTCAAGGAGTTAATGCCCGTCTTGACCTTCTCCTCGGTTTCGAGCTGAGCGATCCACCGTTTTCCATCGTGTTTGACCGACCTCAGTTCATCCAATTCCGAGTGGTACCCATCCCTGATCATTCCCCCTTCCCTCAAGCCGAAGGGAGGATTGTCGACGATGGATCGGTTAATGAGTTGAGCCACATCGGTTAGGGGATCCACTTGCCCTTCAATCTCGGCCAAAATCTCCCCCTCAATACCTTTCATCAGATCTTTGATCCGTGGAAATGAGTCCATTGATCTTCTTAGTCCTATGAGATCCCTGGCATTGGCGCTTCCCATGGATATCCTGGTTATGAGCCGTTCAAGGTCAAAAACCTCCTTGAGACATTCCCTGAGCTCTCTCCTCTCGATCTTCTTCTCCCTTAGTTCCGAAACCCCCTCCAAACGGGCCCGAATTCGGCCCAGATCCAACAGCGGATAGTTCACCCACGTCCGCAGCTTCCTACCTCCCATGGGGGTTAGGGTTTCATCGAGAAGGCCAAGCAACGATCCCCTCCGCTGTCCTCCCATTACGGTCCGCGTGAGCTCGAGGTTTCTCTTTGTTGCCTCATCCAACATCATGTAGTCTCCTACCCGATATGGAAGTATGGAGCGTATGTGTTGCAGGTTTATCCTTTGAGTTTCCGTCACATAGGAGAGGATTGCGCCTGCTGCTGAGATGGCACAGGGGATATCGTTGCTCAGGAGGCTCGCCGGAGCGCTCCCCCGCAACTGGGTTTCAATGAGGGCCTTAGCGCGTTCGAAATCGTATGCGGAATCGGGCAGGTAATTGAAAAGCGCGATCCTAAAGGCATCTCTGAGTCGATTATGCCACCGGGTGGATCTGGAGCTTTCGGAGGTGAGGATTTCCTTTGGCTCATTTCGAATGGCCTCTTCGATCACGATATCGAAATCGGCGAGCTGACAGACTTTGAACTCCCCCGTAGAGAGATCCAGGAATCCCAAGCCAAATGCGTTCCTCCCTTGGGCGAAGGCCATAAGAAAATTATTCTCCTTTGCCTCCAAGGTCTGGGGGTCATCGATTAGGCCAGGGCTGAGGATCTTAACGACTTCCCTCTTGACGAGACCTTTAGCCCCCCTGGGATCTTCCACCTGTTCGCAGATGGCCACTTTATAGCCCCTCCGGATCAGTTTGGAAATGTGGGGTTGTGAAGAATGCCAGGGAACCCCGCAGAGGGGAACGCTATCCTCTTGTCCCTTGTCCCTTGAGGTAAGGGCTATTTCCAATTCCCTTGAGGCAATTTCTGCATCCTCAAAGAACATCTCATAGAAATCCCCCATTCGAAAGAAGAGGATAGCGTCGGGATAGGTCGACTTAATGCGCAAATATTGCTTCATCATGGGAGTTATCTTCTTCACCGTCCCTCAACCCCTTGCAGAGGGGAGCAGCTAACTTTCCGATCAATACACTAGCAGAATATCCGGGCAAAGTAAAACGAAAAGGGTCGGCGATGAGTTCCTCAGTGCTGCAGTGTTGCGGTGTTGAAGTCGGAAAGGGGAAAGAGAGCCTGAGGCTGGAGGCTAGAGGCGAAATGAAAAATGACGAATAACTCATAACGAACACGATCCTCTAACGCGGCCTGCCGTCCGCCGTCTTCGGTCCTAATGATCACGGACATGCAACACGAGCTCTGAGCAAAAGGGAATCCGGCCAACTGCCGATCCCGAAATAGCCTCCATGACGGCTTCTGAAAGCATCTTGTCATCTCCATTGGGTTTCTGTAATGTAATTTTATGGATACAGATGGAAACACGAGAGGAGGTTTAAGCGTGAAATTCCGCAAATCCATTTCGGTTTTGGTGGTTTTTCTTTCGGCCATGGCCATGATCTGGGCATGTGCCGTAAACCCGGTCACCCAGAAGCGGGAGATCATGATCTATAGCGATGCTGATGAAGTTGAAATGGGGAGAGAAGCCCATGCTGAGGTTCTAAGACAATATGGAGGGTATAAAGATCCGGAACTTCAGCGCTATGTCAACGACATCGGACAGAGCCTTGCCAAGGTATCTCATCGGCCGAACATCCAATATCAGTACATGGTGGTCGATAAGGCCTTCATCAATGCCTTTGCCCTGCCCGGTGGCTTCGTGTATATCACGAGGGGGATGCTGGCCTATTTAAATAGTGAAGCGGAACTGGCGGGGGTCCTGGGACATGAAACTGGACACATCACGGCCAGACATGGCGTGAAGAGGCTGCAGAAGGCGATGGCCTCCCAGCTCATCCTGACGGGAGTTGCCATCGCAAGTGAATCCGAAGGGATCGTTCAGGGAAGCAGCGTCCTCCTAACGGCCGCGCTCCAGACATATAGCCGCAAGGACGAGCACCAGGCCGATGAGCTCGGGTGTCTGTACGCCTTTGAGGCTGAATATGATCCCACGAAGAGCATGGGATTTCTCAAAACCCTCAAGAAGATGGAGAAGGAGACTCCCAGCGCCGTGGAAGTCCTCTTCAGAACCCACCCCTTAACTGAGGATCGCATCGAGAGGGCCGATGCCCAAGCCCGTGAGCTCTCTCGGCAGGGCAAAGGGAGGGGCTTGAGAATCCAATCGGGTGAATTTATTTCCCGCCTTGACGGTTTGGTATTCGGTCCAGGAGAAAAGGATGGGGTAATTGAGGAACACCTCTACCGGAATAGATACTATCGATTTTCCATCTCCTCCCCCAGGGGATGGAAGATCGAACGAGGAGATGCGGGTGGGTCTTTAATGATGAAACACCCCACGAGGGATTTTTACTGCCAGGCGCTGATTTCCGAGTTGGAAACAGAGATAACTCCAGGCCAATTTGCCCGATCCTTCGAGTCCCGGTCGGGCCTCAGGAGGGCCTCCGCCCGCCAAAAGACCATAAGCGGATCCAAGGCCCTTGTCGCTCGCTACCATACCACATCCAGCGATGGGGTTTCCCTGGCCCTTGAAATTGCCTACCTGGTAAGGGGGAAAACGGGTTTCATGATTGCCGGGATCGTACGGACTTCCTATTTCGACCAAGCCGTCCCCTTTTTCCGAAAGGTCATGGGCAGTTTCCGCTTTCTATCCCGGGCCGAGGCCGTAAGAATTCCCCTTCACCGCCTGAAAGTTTACACCGTTCGAAAGGGGGATACGTTCCGTTCCATCTCGAAACAGTTCTACGGGACACCGGACAACGCTCGGGAGATCATGGAGTTTAACGGGATAACCGATGAATCGTCTTTGCCGCCCGGCAAGAAATTGAAGATAAAACCTCTGGTAAAGGAGGGATAGGCGTCCCTTCAGGGATAGAGGTTGGGAACTTCAAGCCCTACCTTCTCGGGGAAGCCGCACATGATATTCATATTCTGAATGGCTTGCCCGGAGGCCCCTCTCATGAGATTGTCGATGGCGGATATGGCGATGAGCTTTCCCCTCTGGCGGTCAACCTTCAAGCCGATATCACAGAAGTTCGATCCCCTCACGTTCATTGTATTGGGCAATTTCCCCACGGGGCAGACCCGAACGAAGGGTTCCTCTCGGTAGAAATCCTCCACCCATTCCAATACGCTCTCAGTGGTTTCCTCTTGCTTCAGCTCACAGTATATGGTCGTCAATATTCCACGGCTCATGGGAATGAGATGGGGCGTGAAGATGACCGAAAGGGTATGTCCAGCGAGACTACTTAGCTCTTGTTCGATTTCGGGGCAGTGCCGATGTTCGAGGACCTTATATGCCTTTAACCCCTCATTTACCTCGCAGAAGTGGATATCAAGGGAGAGCTCCCTGCCGGCGCCGCTGACGCCCGATTTAGAATCGATGATGATAGCATCATAGTTGATGATCTCCCGTTTGATGAGGGGAATTAAGGGAAGAAGTGCCCCTATTGGGTAGCAGCCCGGATTTCCTACGATCTGGGCTTCTTCAATACGGTCACGGTATAGCTCTGGGAGCCCATAAATCGCTTCCTTGAGCAACTCGGGACAGGCGTGGGGCTGGTAGTACCTCTCGTAGACGTGGGGATCCCGAAAACGAAAATCAGCGCTGAGATCGACAACCTTCTTGTCCCTTTCATGAAATCCAGGAACCACCTCCATGGCAGTCTTATGGGGAACAGCTGTAAAGATGAAATCCGATTTCTCCGCTACTTCCTCGATGGAAGGGTTTTGGCATCGAATCCCTATGCGGTCCCTCAGGGAGGGAAAGACCTCGCTGATGGGCTCACCCGCATATTGCCGCGAGGTGAGAACGGAGATCTCCACCTCGGGATGGCCGATGAGCAGCCTGATCAACTCAAATCCCGTATAACCCGTCGCTCCAACTATGCCCACCCTCAGCATATCCTCTTCCCCTCAAAGCTCGGGCTCATGAAACACGAAAAGGGATGTTAGTCGCCTCCCAAAAAGGCGATAACCTCCCTTTCACCTTGATGCTCCTCACATTACCTCTTCGAGTATTGATAGCTGGCCCTTGCCCCTCTCTTTCCGTACTTCTTTCGTTCCTTAATTCTCGAATCCCGGGTGAGAAAGCCCTCCTTTTTCAAGGTATCCCTGAGGTTACCATCATATTGGAGCAGGGCTTTAGCTATCCCGTGTTTGATGGCATCAGCCTGTCCTGAGATGCCCCCTCCATTCACATTTGCAACCAGGTCGAACTGATTCTGAGTTCCCGTCAGCTCGAACGGTTGCTGAATGACCATTTTGGCCGTCTCCCTCCCAAAGTAATCACCTACCGGTCTCTTGTTGACCATCGCGTTGCCCTCCCCTGGCTTTAGCCAAACCCTGGCAACCGAGGTCTTCCTCTTTCCCGTTCCATAGTATCTCTTTGTAGCCATAGCGATCCCCGTTGGGCAATTCAAATCTCGATGGGCTTTGGTTGCTGCGCTTGATGGGGATGTTCCCCGCCCGCATAAACCTTGAGTTTTTTGAAGAGCTTTCTTCCGAGCCTATTCTTGGGAAGCATCCCCTTGACGGCCAATCGAATAAGGGCTTCGGGCTTTTTGGCCTTCAAATTCTCCGCCGTAATTGACTTAATGCCGCCTGGATAGCCACTGTGACTGTAGTAGACCTTATCCTTCAACTTATTCGCCGTTAGGTTCACCTTTTCGGCATTGATGACTATGACGTAGTCACCCGTATCCACGTGAGGCGTGAAGTCAGGTTTATGTTTTCCGCGGAGGATTCTTGCGAGCTCCGAGGCAAGGCGACCCAAAACCTTGTTTTCGGCATCGACTACATACCAATTTTGTTCAACGCTCCCCTTTTTTGCCATAAAGGTCCGCATCTCGCTCAATGCCCCTCAAAATTAAACCAAAACCTACAGTATATGAATCAAATTGTCAAGCCGAATGGCCTTTCTCGGCTATTTCTTCTCTTGCCAATCTTGCCAAGTCAGGATGATGGGACTGGCTACGAAGATTGACGAATAAGTCCCGACAAGCACCCCCACCATCAAGGCAAAGGCAAAATCATGAATGACTCCGCCCCCGAAGATGAACAAGATCACCACAACAACCAACGTAGTGAGGGAGGTCAGGAGCGTTCGGCCAAGGGTCTCGTTAATGCTGGAATTGACTACTCTGCCGAAGGGCTCTCTTCTCATCTTCCTTCGATTCTCCCGTATTCGATCATAGACGACGATGGTGTCATTGAGGGAGTATCCGATGATGGTCAAAATGGCGGCGACGATGGGAAGGGTGAATTCCTTATTAGCAACGGAAAAAGCCCCTACGGTAATCATAACATCGTGCGCCAGGGCAGCAATCGCGCCAAGGGCAAAAATAAATGATTCAAAGCGCCAGGTGATATAGATCAAGATGCCGATCAAAGCGTATATTATTGCTTGAATCCCCTTACTTCGTAGAGCCTTACCAACCTTTGCCCCCACCATCTCCGTTCGCCTGATTTCGATCCCGTCTTTTCCGTAGGCCCTCTGCAGAGCCTCCTCGATCTCAAGCGACAGGGTTCCCAAGTCCAAAACCGACCTTTCAACCCGGATCAGATACTCGTTTTCCATCTTCTCACCGAATCGCTGGACAAGGCTCCGGTCCAAACCGATGGGTGCCAATTGGTTCTTTATGCTCTCTACCCGAATCGGTTCCTTGAATTTGACTTGTACCAAGGTTCCCCCGGCGAAATCGATTCCGTAGTTGAGGCCCCCATGGAGGACGATGGAGATGATACTTGCCGCGATGACGAGGCCGGACAGGATAAAGGCGAACCTTCGAAATCCGATGAAGTTGATTTTGGTTCCCGGTTTGATGAATTCCATGGGATTGTCCTCGTTATATGCTTAGCCTCTTGAGAATGCGTTTAACAAGAAGCAATTCGAATATCACCCGGCTCACAAATAGGGCTGTAAAGAGGCTGGCCACGATTCCGATGCTCAGGGTCACGGCGAAGCCCTTTACCGGGCCGGTTCCGAACTGAAAGAGTACAACGGCTGCTATCAGGGTGGTGACGTTGGCATCAATGATGGTGAGAAAGGCCTTGGAATATCCTCCATCTATGGCGGCTCTGGGCGTTTTGCCCAACCTCAGCTCCTCCCTGATCCTCTCGAATATGAGGACGTTGGCATCGACGGCCATACCGATGGTCAGGATTATCCCGGCAATTCCGGGCAGGGTGAGGGTAGCCCTCAAGCCAGCCAAGGCCCCCATAATGAGAACGATGTTCAGGATTAAGGCCAAGTCGGCGATAGCTCCTGATATCCTGTAGTAGACCATCATGAACAGGACGACCAAAATCCCTCCGATAATAATCGATTTCAACCCCTTGTCGATGAGGTCCTTTCCGAGAGAGGGTCCCACCGACCGATTCTCCAGGATCTTGACGGGAGCTGGAAGGGCACCTGCTCGGAGTACGATGGCTAGATCGCGGGCTTCCTCCAAGGTAAATGTCCCGGTGATCTGGGCTCTCCCCCCCGAAATCCGTTCCTGAATTATCGGAGCGGAGTAGACGTTGTCATCCAGGATGATGGCCAACCTCTTCTTCACGTTGGCGGCCGTGATCCTGTCAAACATCTTAGCTCCCCTCGGATCGAACTCCAGTGACACGTAGGGTTGATTGAAATCATCAAATCTCACCTGCGCATCCTTGAGAACTTCTCCCGTCATGAGGGTCTTTTTCTTGAGGAGGAAGGGCACCCTGTTCACCCTGCCCGTTTTCGGGTCCTCTTGCCTCTGATAGAGGATCATGTCCCCCTCGGGTACACTTGTTTTGAGGGCCTCCTGGAGGCTATGCTCCTCGTCGAGGAGCTTAAACTCAAGAAGCGCCGTCTTTCCGATCAGCCTGATGGCCCGCTGGGGATCCTTAACCCCGGGGAGCTGCACCAGAATGCGGTCCGTCCCTTGGCGGATGATATCGGGCTCGGCGACACCGAACTGGTCAACTCTATTCCGTATTGTCTCAAGGGCTTGGTCGACAGCGTACCGTTTTAGGTATTCGGCTTGCTTCTCCTCCATTTCCAGAATGACATTGAAATATTTCCCCTGGTCTTGGACCTCTATCTCCTCCAGTATCGGATAGTTGTTCTCGATGAATTCGTCGAACCTCCCCTTTTCGCCAAGGACCTCCAGCGAGAGCCGGTCCCCATTTACCCTCTCAATCCGAGGTGCGTAGATTCGTTTCCTCTTCAGATCCTCCTTTAGGTCTCCCCTCATCCTCTCCACATAGCTTTCGACGGCCTTGTGGGCCTCGACCTCGAGGACCAAGTGCATTCCCCCTTGAAGGTCTAAACCGAGGTGTATCTTGCGTTGGGGGAGTATTTTGCCCAAGAATCCTCGTATTTCGCCCACCAGCGAAGGTGCCAGATAGATAAGGGCCACCGCCGTGATGAAGAGGATCAACAACAATTTCCATTTTAAATTTCTACTCATCTGTCTCGCCGACGACTATAAAAGAAACCAAGGCCCTTAAACCTTGGTTACCTCCTCCACCTGCCCCCCGACACCCTCCGTGGGGCATCCTTGTATCTCCCGTTTTCCCAATATGTATAACGTAGAGCGTGTTTGATTGCAAGAAAAAAACTCCATTGATGATTCGCCTATTTCCGAGAAATGCTAACCCCACGGGTCGGAATCCCCTCTCCTGTATTGATGTCCTGAGAAAAGAAACGGGCTTTAGAATGGAGAGGGAGTTTTCCCCCATTCTTGGCATGAGAGATGGCGATTCCGCTTCTTCATGCCCGCATATGGGAACGATAGGCATTACGGGGGGAATTGAATATTTCCCCCATAGGCCAAACCGAGCAGGAAAAAGGGAGGCAATGCCCAGCGGAGGATTGGCGACTCAGCCTATTTGCCCGTCAATTCTTCAACCTCTTTCCTCCCCTCCCCCAATTCTTCACGTTGTTCATCATCCTCCATTAACAACATGGCCTGGAATTCTCCTACATGGGTCTTTTCCTCTTTTGCGATGTCCAAGAGGATCTTCCTAATGTTTTCGTTTCCGGTCATGGCCGCCATTTGTTCATAGAGGTTTATGGCGTCCAATTCGGCTATTATCCCGGCCCTCAGGATCTCCTTATCCAAATCGCCTTTTGCCGCTTTTTCAAGATTTATGGGTATCTGTGATAACATGGTTCCACCTCCTCTTGTCTGTCATAAATGAACCAACGGACACATCGATCCCGTGCTTACGTTTCAACCTTTGTTCCGAGGACCTCCAAGAATTTCGCCAGCCACTCGGGGTGGGCCGGCCAGCCGGGTGCCGTGACCAAATTAGCGTCCACATAAGCCCTATCCACGGCTACATCCACCCATTTGCCCCCAGCTCTCTTAAGATCAGGTTCTACCGCTGGATAGGCGGTACACCCTCTCCCCTTGACCACACCGGCTGCTGCCAAGACCTGCGCTCCGTGGCAGATCGCTGCAATTGGCTTACTGGCATCGGCGAAGTAGCGCACCATCTTGAGCACCTTATCATTCAGACGAATATACTCCGGCGCCCTTCCACCGGGGAGGACCAAGGCATCGTATTCCTCCACCTTAACCTCACCGAACGTAGCATTCAGGGTGAAGTTATGGCCCGGCTTTTCGCTGTAGGTCTGGTCCCCCTCGAAGTCATGGACTGCCGTGCGGACGTTCTCACCGGCTTTCTTATCAGGACAGACCGCGTGGACGACGTGTCCCACCATCAGAAGGGCCTGAAAAGGTACCATGGCCTCGTAGTCCTCCACATAGTCACCGACGAGATTAGGATTTTCTTTACACTCATGCTTGCCTCCTTTCCCTTATGTTACCTCTTATCAAAAACTCCTAGAAAAGCCGTTCTTCGTTGGACAAAAAATTTTTCAACCACTCCAAAACTCGCTTCACCAGGCAAGTTCCAAATCCTCATTTCTAAACCCTAAACCAAATACACAGCTCTAATGATCAAATGACCAAAACGTTACTGCACAGTTCTCCCTGTTTGAGGGTGCTGAAGCCCTCCTTTCCCAAATAGAACACAATAACCAGCCCAACGATGGGATCTGCCTGCCAGATGCCATAGAGATAGTTTAGTCCCAATCCCATTAAGAGGGCGCCCGACAAGAACACGCATGCGAGAGTTTCCTTGGAGTCTGCAACCAGGCTTCTGCTCCCGATGGATTTTCCGGCTTGGTACTTCAGATAAAATAGAATCGGCATCACGATGATAGAGACGATAGCCACAACCATGCCCAAGAGGCTTGGCTCCGGGATTTGGTGAACGTACAACTTCTCGAGGGATTCGTATAAGACGTAGGCGCCAAGGATAAAAAAGGTATACGAAACGAATCTTACCGCTTTTTTCTCGACCTTTTCCTCTTCCTCTTCCGAGATTTTCCCGTGCTTTCTCAATCTCCAAACCATCACACCTCCCGACAGGGATTCAGCGAAGCTATCGAGGCCGAATCCAACCAAAGCTATACTATCAGCCAATAATCCCACCAGGAGTGATAGGATCCCCTCCGAGATGTTGTATCCTACGGTAAAGTATGATAAGGAAAGTGCTCGCCGGTAAAGTCTTGCATCCATGATATCACGATACCTTCTTCAATGGGGGAGGCATCCCAAAATCTCATGATTCGGGCCTCCAATCGTATTCCATATAGTGAGCGGTCTTCAAAGCTTGTTCTTTCCCCAATAGATTGGAGATAACGTACAGCGACATATCTATCCCTGCAGATATCCCTGCGGAGACGATTATCTTGCCATTATCTAAAATCCGCCTGTTCTCGTAGATCCTCGTATTGGGAGCATTCTCCCTTAGAAGCTCTATCGCACCATGGTGAGTCGTTGCTGCTAAGCCTTCAAGCAAACCAGCTTTTGCCAATAGGAGAGCACCTGTACAAACGGAGAGCAGCAGCTCTGATTCACGCGAGCGATCCTTGATCCAATCGATCAAGGCCTTGTTGTACATCTCCTTGCGAGTGCCATACCCGCCTGGAACCAGGAGAATGTGCGGCTGGGGACAATCGAGAATTGTATACGTCGGGTTCACACTGAGTTCGTTCCGGGTCATTATCGGCTTCGACGTCTCCGCAACGGTAAAAACGTGAAAGGGATTAGAATTGTCTTCTCTTCCCGCAACCGAAAAGACTTCAAAGGGACCACAGAAATCGAGGACCTCCACATCATCAAATATGAGGATAGCGACGTTTCTCGAGCTATTCATCTCCTTTCTCCCCTTTCCCCAGCAAAGCCAGGGCAGCCACATGAACAATTTCCATTGAATGGCGGTTAGATATGATGATCAGACCAACGGGATATCAACTGAATTGAAGGGCTTGATAGGTATTTACTGGAGGTATTGCGTCCACCGGGCAAGTGTCCCCCTTATTGATTCCCTGGCTCCTTCCCTCAGAATTCGATTATGCCCGGGCAATAGGACCTCAGCGTCGAGTTTGCCCAACCGCTCCAGAGAATGCCTCAGCTGATTTCCATCA
>CAYFXP010000324.1:0-4202 GCA_964346935.1 uncultured Syntrophobacterales bacterium | reverse complement strand
GTTAGGAATCTCTCTGCTTGCCGCCCACATGATCATCTTCTGGTATAGCCAGGACGCCAACGTAACCCCCCCGGTTTGCCTCGCCGCCTTTTCCGCCTCGGGGATTGCAGGGTCAAAGCCCATGGAGACCGGCTTTGCCGCCTGGAGGTTGGCCAAGGGGCTCTACATCATCCCCTTCCTCTTCGCTTATACCCCCCTGCTGTTTGAGGGACCCGTCCGCGAGGTGCTCATTACCGCTGTGAGCGCTACGCTGGGCCTCATGGCTTTCACCGTCACCATGCAAGGGTACTTCCTGCGCGGGCTCTTCGTCTGGGAGAGGGGCTTGTTGGGCCTGGCCACATTAGGGTTACTCTGGCCCGATCCAACCTTCAGGATCATCGGCTTTCTCATCTTTGGCTCGCTCTATCTTGTGCAGAAGCTGGCCGCCAGACGAGCGGCATTACGCCCAGAAGATTAATGCCGGCATTCAAGATCTCAGCTCCCTCAAGCCTTTCTGTTAGGACTCCTTTTGAGGATCGGCTAATCCCATAAGAATTGACACCTTCAGACGCCATGATGTATGATGGAGTGAGGGGAGCAAGAAAGGAATGAAAGCGGAAGGAATGAGCCAAGCGCCGGAAGAGGCAAGGGAAATAAGGCGGGATGAGCAGCCCAAGCCGAAGAGACCGCCCGTGAGGAGGATTGATATCTTCAAGGCATGGTGTAAGGGCTGCGGGATTTGTGTCGCCTTTTGTCCCAGGGAGGTTTTGGCCATCGATGAGGCGGGCTATCCATATGTGAAGGACTTGGATGCATGTACGGGATGCGGGTGGTGTGAGATCCGATGCCCGGATTTCGCCATCACGGTGGAGAGGAGAAGGAAAAGGAGGGAAATTGGGAGGCGAGATAAAAAAAAGGCATCCGAATGAATTCCTCATGCAGGGGAATGAAGCCGTTGTAGAGGGGGCATTGGCCGCCGGATGCCGTTTTTTTGCGGGATATCCCATCACACCCGCCACGGAGATCTCCGAGGTCATGGCCGTCAAGCTCCCTCACGTGGACGGAACTTTTATCCAGATGGAGGACGAAATTGCGAGCATGGGGGCAATCATAGGAGCATCCCTTGCAGGGGTAAAGTCAATGACGGCGACCAGCGGCCCCGGGTTTTCCCTCATGCAGGAGAACCTGGGATTTGCGTGCATGGCCGAAGTACCGTGTGTTGTCGTGGATGTGATGAGGGGAGGGCCCAGCACGGGAATTCCCACGTATCCCTCCCAGAGCGACGTCATGCAAGCCAGATGGGGGACCCATGGGGACCACCCTATCATCGTTTTAGCTCCCTCCACCGTCAAGGAGTGCTTCGATCTCACCGTGAAGGCCTTCAATTTCTCCGAGAAATATCGCACACCCGTTATCGTCGTCTTTGACGAGGTTGTTGGGCACATGCGGGAGAAAGTCATCCTCCCTCGTCCTAAGGAGGTGGAGGTGATCGACAGGATCAAGCCCACCATGCCGCCGGAATGGTACATCCCCTACGAGGATACCCCCCAAGGTGTTCCGCCCATGGCAAGCTTCGGCAGTGGCTACCGATTTCACGTCACCGGCCTTACCCATGACATCCGGGGATTTCCCACGTTGAGGCCAGATGAGGTTGGCCCTTTCATGGATCGCATTCATCGCAAGATCAGCCTTGGCCAGCCGGAGATTCAGATGGGGGAGTTCTTTGAGCTGGAAGATGCAGATATCGCGGTCATCGCCTATGGTTCCGTTGCCAGATCAGCCCGGAGAGCGGTAATGGACGCCAGGGAAAAGGGGATCAAGGTGGGGTTGCTTAAGTTGATGACCCTCTGGCCATTTATGCGAGCAGCGATCGAGAAAGTCGTTCAAAGGGCGAAGGTTCTCATCGTTCCGGAGATTAACATGGGCCAGATCTCCCGGGAGGTAAAGAGGGTGAATGAGGGAAAGGCGATGGTGAATACCCTCAATAGGGTTGATGGGTTGATGATTACCCCGGGGCAGATATCGAGGAAGATCAGGGAGGTATCTTGATGCAAGAGGTCACCAAGCTTATCTACAAATACCTTCGGCACGACAAGAAGTTTCCCCATGTCTGGTGCCCAGGCTGTGGGACGGGCATCATACTGGGCTCCTTGATTCGAGCCATAGATCGGACCGGTTATGAAAAGGATGACATCGTCTTAGTTTCCGGCATCGGGTGTTCGGGGAGGATGCCCGTTTACGTGGATTTCAACACCCTCCATACCACCCACGGACGAGCCCTCACCTTTGCAACGGGAATCAAACTCGCCAAGCCCAGCCTCAATGTCATCGTCATTATGGGCGAGGGCGATGCCATGGCCATCGGCGGAAACCATTTCATTCACGCGGCCAGGCGAAATATCGACTTAACGGCCATCATCGTCAACAACAGCATCTACGGCATGACCGGAGGCCAATACTCCCCCACCACTCCCTATGGCATGAGTGCCACGACGGCCCCCTATATTCATATCGAGCAGGAATTCAAGATATCCGAATTGGCAGTAACGGCCGGGGCGGTATTTGTGGGAAGGGGAACCGTTTACCATGCCAAGCTTTTGGATAGCTTGATCGAGAAGGCCATCCTGAAAAAGGGATTCGGCGTCGTTGAGGTCATCAGCCACTGCCACGTCCAATATGGCAAACAAAATCGTCTGGGCTCCGCGGTGGACATGATGAAGTGGCAGAGGGACAACGCAATAACAATACAAAAGGCAAGAAGGATGAAGCCCGAAGAGCTTGACGGCAAGATTATTATCGGGGTGTTGGCGGACAAGGAGCTCCCCATTTTTCAAGATGAGTACAAAAAGGTGAGGGAGAGGGCAAAAGAACAGCTGCATGTAATGTGAGCTTATCAATACGAGGGGAAATCTTCTCCCTAATATAACGATCAACAATGGGTAAAAGATACGAAATTCGCCTCAGCGGTTCAGGGGGACAGGGAATCATCCTGAGTGGGATTATCCTCGCCGAGGCATTGGGCCTCTATGGGGGAAAGTGCGTGGCCCAGACCCAGAGCTACGGGCCCGAGGCAAGGGGAGGATCGAGCAGGGCCGAGGTCATCGTGAGCGATGAGGAGATCGATTATCCCAAGGCCATCAAGCTCGACCTTCTTCTGGCCATGAACCAGAAGTCCTGCGACGAATACTACCGGGATCTCAAGGAAGATGGGTTGCTCATCGTCGACTCCACCTTCGTAACCCAGGTTCCCACCACCAAAGCCGTCCAGATTCCCTTTACCAAGATAGCCAGGGAGAAGTTTCACAAGGAAATCGTTGCTAACATCGTCTCCTTGGGCGCAATAGCTGAGTTCATGGATATCATCTCTCCTAAAGCCATGGAGGCAGCCGTCCTCGCCAGGGTTCCTAAGGGGACGGAGAGGCTGAACAGGGATGCCCTCAAAGCAGGGCTCATGGTGGCGAAGGAATTCAAGGAGTCCATGAAGAAGAAGGGCGCTAAGCCGCTGGAGTATCAGCCGGAGGATTGACCGAAACCTCCTCGGAGGAGATCGTAACACCTCCTGCCCCAATACCGAGAAAGGGGAATCCTTCTCATCCTAACCCGCACGATACGACCCTTCATAACTGACGAGACGTTTGTCAATCACTAAAATCCCGGAGTTTCCTGGATTTTAATAGGAGTATCTTTATAAGTGATCGATTTTATAGAATAAAGGGTTTTTCAGAATGTGACACTGCTGTTTCTTCGCTTCAATACCTCCAAAGTGACCCCTTCGGGGTTCGCAGGGGGGGAATACTTACCCCTAAAGGGCCGGCTTTCCCCTCCCTGCTCACCCTCGATGGGTACCCCACTTCTCCAGCAGATTACGTTCAGAAACAACAGTATCCCCCTGAAAAAAATCCGGAAACTCCGGCTAAAATCTCACTGTCCGCCGGCTTCAATCCAATTGTGGGAGACCCAACTTCCTCTATCTGTTTACAAGCCACGGGAAATACCATACATTACCTAACACGGTTCCTCTGGGAAAAGGGGAAACGGTAGCTCTTTTGGCACACACGGTATCTTTACCGTACCGTGCCAGTAACCGTATAGAGAACAACCGCCTGCAGGAACGCCTAAAAGGGAGGGCTCCTATCATGGTCAATGAATCTAGTAGGGAACGATATGCTGCCAGATTTCCGGAATCTAACGCATTATTTGAAAGGGCAAAGGATATCTTTCCG
>CAYFXP010000323.1:0-2794 GCA_964346935.1 uncultured Syntrophobacterales bacterium | reverse complement strand
CAAGGAACTCACGGGACTCCGAGCTAACGGAATGGGGAACCCATGGCACGGTATGAGTTGAGGAGGATTTTCCTGGATCGAGGGGTTTTGGGGGACCCCTTGGCAGATACTATTTTAAGCAAAGCGGAGCGGATTCCCGTAACAATGGTGAATGGTATCCAGGAGGCTACCCGCAGGCTCAGTTCCTTCAATGATCCCATTGGGGAGGGAAAGCGCAGCCTTTTGATCACCCGGCAAAAGGGTGAGTTTGTGAAACCGTGCCCCGGAACTCGTCACCGTATCTGTTGCCGCTACCAGATCATCAATCTCGTGGTCAACTGTCCCATTGAGTGTTCCTACTGCATCCTTCAAGGGTATCTCAACAACCCTGCTATCACTATCCATGTCAACATCGATGAGCTTTTGGTCGAGGTTGATCAAAAGCTTTCCAGTAATCCGCATCGGATCTTTCGCCTGGGAACGGGGGAACTGGGGGACAGCCTCGCCTTCGATGAGATGACTCGTTTTTCGACCATCATGGTCCCTTTCTTTTCCCAAAAGGAAAACGGCATCCTCGAGCTAAAGACGAAAACGGATGAGGTGAGTAACCTGCTGGGCCTGGATCATGGAGGAAGAACGGTGGTCTCCTGGTCGATGAATCCCGAAAAGGTAGTCGAAAAGGAGGAATTGACCGCATCAACCCTGGTGGAGAGGTTGAACGCAGCGAGCAAATGTCAGCAAAAGGGGTATCCCATTGGATTGCATTTCGATCCCATCATCTACTACCCCGAGTGGAAACGGGATTACCGGGAGGTGATCGAGAAGGTGTTTGAGCGGATTGATGGGAAGAGGGTAATCTGGACCAGTTTAGGCGGATTTCGTTTCCCTGCCTATTTGAAACCGATCATTCGTGAGCGATTTCCCACCTCAAAAATTCTCTGGGCTGAGCTCTTCCCGGGAGAGGATGGGAAATTTCGGTATTTTAAGCCCATCAGGGTGGAGATGTACCGGGAGATGGTTCGCTGGTTGCGGGATTATGAGCCCAGCCTCTTCATCTACATGTGCATGGAGAGCCGGGAGATATGGGAGAAGGTATTCGGTTGGTCTCCCAAGGATAACGAGGCGTTGGACGAGATCTTTGCCCAAAGGGTCCGATCCTTCTTTTTCCAAAACGAGACGAGCTAAGAGTCAGCCTTCTCGATGTTTACCTTAGCCGATAAGATCTTGATCGCGGGATTGCTTATTTTAACCCTGCTCAGCTTTCCGGTCATAAAGCGCTTCCAGCATGCAGGGAAATTGGTAGTGATCGAGGTTGATGGAAAGCTGGTCGGGAATTTTTCGTTGGGGGAGGACCGGCGCATCCCCGTGGATGGGAAATTAGGGATCACCAAGGTGGAAATTGTGGGCAACGGAGTTCGAGTCCTCGATTCTCCGTGCCCCCTCAAGCTCTGTGTCAAGTCCGGTACCATCAGTATCTCGGGCGAGACATTGGTTTGTCTTCCAAACCGTGTCGTCATTCGAATAAAGGGGGAGGGTGAGTCGTCCGTTGACGCAGTGAGCAGGTAATGTTCCCCTCTGGCTCTAGTGGAACCTGATTTTCCGGCAGTGATTCCATGAGCAAGATCAAACGAAATGCCTTTATCTCCTCCCTTGTAGCGATGGCAGTTGTCATCCACAGCCTCGAGATGTTCATCCCCTCACCATCCCCTTGGCTTCGATTCGGATTTGCCAATATCGTCGCCCTGACGGCCATTGCCCTGTTTGGCTTGAGGGTAGGGTTGATGCTGACCATATTGCGCGTATTCCTGGGAACGATCCTCATGGGAACCTTTCTGACCCCTGCCTTCGTTTTGGGAATGGGGGGCGGAATCGGGAGCACCCTGGTTATGGGGATTGCCTACAGGCATTTCAAGGCGCTCTTTAGCCTGGTGGGCGTTAGCGTTATGGGGGCCTACGCCCACAATATTGTCCAGCTGACAATTGTCTACTTTCTTTTTATAAGGCACTCCGAGATTTTTTACATCTTGCCCGTTCTCCTGCTCTTTGGGATTTTGACGGGGATTTTGAACGGAATCGCCGCCACCTATCTCACCGCACATCTGTCTCGTTTTTCGTTTGCTCGACTGGATTCCATTTCGTAGCTCACATCAGAACCGGAAATGAGTGCACCTCTCCAGCTCCGTGTTCACCTTTTTATGAAAGTTCGTTTCTCCCTTTCCTTAATGCATCACCCGAACAGAAACTCGTGCCATTCCCCTGATTAATTCTGATGCTAATAGCTAATTTTGGCCCCCCCTGTGCATGGATTTATCTTGTATTCTCCACCTTTGTTAGACTAAAGAGGCAGACCACCCTCAGCCATCCGGAAGGATATTTCCGATTCTAAAATAAAAGTTGACTTTGCCTAGGGTTGTGGTATAAGAAAAGATAGACTGCGGCCATTTCTATCACGAGGAATTTAAGTAGTCTATAACCTCAGCCTTCTGGAGGAAGTCATGAGACAAGGTTTCCAGAAGCTGTGGAAATATGGCCTCTGAGGTGTTTTGATAGCCTTTTGGAGGCTTTCACATTTTAGACCCCAAAAACCAGATTTTATCCGTTCCCGGTAGCCGTAGATCCGATGAAGGGAGAAAGAGCATGGCCGATCGATCGACCATTCCCAGGGCCAGCATCCAGAGGAGAGCCCTTGCTCTTGTTCTTCCTCTAGTCATCGCTTCGATGCTATCCATTGGTCTCGTTAGTTTTCATACCCTAAACAAACAAACCGCCAAACGAAGCGAGCGCTTTCTTCAGGACCGCCACAACGAAATCCTCA
>CAYFXP010000322.1:0-11370 GCA_964346935.1 uncultured Syntrophobacterales bacterium | reverse complement strand
CCTAGACCTATCGAAAGACTTACAAGCGTTTCCATATCATCACCCTACTGTATTGCAGTGCGGTTACGAAAATAGTTCGCAAGTTCTAGCCCCTGTCCCCCAATATTGCCGATACCCATGACCAGAGCTGACCGACTTGAAAGGCGCATAATTTCTTCGAATATCCGATCGACCGTCATCCCTTCGGCATATACGATCTTCGAAGAATCCAACCCATTCGCAACAATTGTGCGGAAGAATACATAGATGCCACCTCCCACGAGTATATAGTGATCCGCCGGTGTCCAATTCGGCACTGCTTCTCCGAGTTGCTTTGAGCGGTCGGGTCGGTCGGGGCGTGAGTTAATGATCATTATTTTCCGCTCGAACTCTGGATGCCTTTTGAGCGCCATTTGCCAAATGTGCTCCGAAGACTCCGGATCATTTGCGGCAAAACCGTTTATGAATAGAATCTTGCGACCGAAAAAATCCAGTTCATGCTCGCTCATGGCGCCAGGGTCAGGAATCGCCTTCCACATTCCCCGCAATGCGACAGCGCGCGGGACGCCGAAAGAGGCAGAGACCATAAGGGCCAGGGCTACGTTCTCTTTATGCTCTACATAACTGAATCCAGCCATGTCCTGATCAGCGACTTTCTCAATTTCGTTTCGATCAACAAGGCAGAGTTCAGATTGCCTATCTTTACAAACATCTCGAAATTCATCTACGTAATCTGCTTCAGCGGTGAACAATTGTCCTTTCTCCGGGGTTGTGCCCAGCAGAGCCTCCACGACGTCTCTTTCCGACGGGCCCATCACATCCAGATGATCGGCCCGCGCGTTTGTTATCACTCCATGGGTTGCCCGTATCATTTTCAGCTCACTGATGGATTGAAGCAGTGGCTGAACCGCCATGCATTCAATCACAAGGGCCTCCGCCCCATTGTGAGCCGCCATTGAAACAATCCGCAGCTGCTCGATAATGTTTGGCCTCGAGGGGCGATATATAGGATATTCGTTACCGTCGTGCATTATCATGCGCGGCAACGTCCCCGTGGTTTTTGCGAAGGTCCTAATCCCGTGTTCGCGCAGTGCACCGGCAATGAGCCTTGTTACAGACGATTTGCCGCGTGTTCCATTTACATGGATTCGAATTGGGATGGAATTGAGATTACGGATATGGATACGATACTCGATGAACAGCAGAAAGACAGGCAGAGTGAAGAGGAGCAGAATGATTGTTATCATAGAGGAACCTCGGCCAGAACCACTGTCACAGCATTTCTATTAAGAATTGGACTTCGGTCATCGAGCATTGGCGTAGTGGTGTCACCAGGAATCTCATCTCGATCCATTGAAGTCCCGACTTTCATCCTTTCCTTGGTCTCTTTTCCCGCAACCCCGAACGCATGTCTACCCGCCTTCCTCATAGCCGTATGGTAAAAGCGTTGCCGTTTCGTAAGTAAGGGGCAATTGCCATGCCAGGCTCATAATCTATTGATATTAATGGATTTTTTGAATTATTGGGAGGATAAAAATCGGAACTTATAGTTCCGATGGTGAGGGAGAGAAAGGCACCCTCGCATTGCAGTGAGCATGTTGTAATGGTCTAAGACTGGGAAATAAAACCGGAATTCAAGAACAGGAACTTCCAGTTCTCAGAGTTACCAGATCGGAACTCACAATTCCGACCTTGGCATGAGGAGAACGATTATTTGAAGTCTTCTTTTCGAATACCATATTTGGTCATTAATTTATGCAGTTGCCGGGCGCTAATCCCGGCAGCTTCAGCGGTTTTCCCGATTCGACCCTCGTTTACACTCAGGAGACCTCTCAGATATTGCCGCTCAATGGTCTCGACACCACGACGCCGCGCCTCCGCGAGCGTGAGACCCTTATCCAGGGGAAGTTGTGCCTGAGCATCTCTGCCCGCGAAAAGCTCGCTCGGAAAGCCCTCCGGCGTCAGCACGGGGGAGGTTTCCAGGATGTATGCGCGCTCGATGAGGTTTTCGAGCTCCCGTATGTTGCCCGGCCATTGGTACTGATCAAAGGCTTCCAGGACCTGGGGATGGATGTCCTGAATGTCCTTCAAGTGGAATCTATTCAATCTCCTTAAAATACTTCGTGAAATGACGGGAA
The DNA here is from genome assembly GCA_964346935.1 of uncultured Syntrophobacterales bacterium. Classification (GTDB taxonomy): domain Bacteria; phylum Desulfobacterota; class BSN033; order WVXP01. Next base: position 9,253 of record CAYFXP010000322.1, on the reverse strand, counting down.
TGTCCTCTCTCCGTTCCCTCAGCGGAGGAATTTCGATCGGGAACACGCTCAATCGATAATAGAGGTCTCTTCTGAAAAGATCCTGATCGCTCAATTTCCTCAAATCCGTATTGGTTGCGGTAATGATTCTGACATCTACCTCGATGGTCGCTTCTCCCCCAACCCGTTGAAAACTCTTTTCCTGCAATACTTGAAGGAGCTTGATCTGGGCAGATGGGGTGATGGTCCCGATTTCGTCGAGAAAAATGGTTCCTCCATGGGCAAGCTCGAACTTGCCTAACTTCCTCCGTATCGCTCCGGTGAAAGCTCCCTTCTCATGACCAAATAGTTCGCTTTCAAGGAGGGTATCGGGGATCGCCCCGCAATGGGTGCTGATAAAGTGTTTTTCCCTTCTATGGCTATGGCTATGAATAAGTTTGGCCACAACTCCTTTCCCAGTCCCCGTTTCGCCGGTAAGAAGGACAGTGCTTTTCGTAGGTGCAACCGCCCGAACCTTCTCCAATACCTCTCTCATCCCGGGACTGTTCGTTTGAACGAATTCCAGCGAATCCGCTTGCCAAAAACCCTCGCGGAGATCATTCAGCTCCGATTCCTTTCTGACGGACTCGTACAGGCTTTCAACAATGTGTTTTGCCTCTTCTATGTCGATAGGATATGTAAGATAATCATTGGCACCCGCCCTTACCGTTTTAACTGCTTCCCTGATCGTTTCCTGGGGCGACATAACGATGATTTGAGCGGCCGGGAATACCGTCCGAAAAGGTTGCAGGGCGACCCTGTAGTCATAGTCGTCTTCGACAGGGCTTGCTTCGCGAAGAAACCCTAGGTCGACAAAACTAAAATCGTAGCGTCTCTGTCCAAACTTCTCCAGGCAAGCTGCCTTGCTGGACACCGTATCAATCCTATATCCCTTGACAAAACAGTCCCGAAGGGCATCGCAAGCTATTTGATTTTCCGAAGCAACGAGAATGTATTTCATTAAAGCCTCCAGGAAAGTTTATTGAATTGAATTCGGCAAAAGACCAGTGTATTAATGAAACCGCAAGGATAGAACACTCGTAACGAGGAAAGCCCTCAGCTGCCCTGAAATCCGAGAGAATGATTGACCTAAATTTTCAAACACATCGACCCTGAAGTCAAGGGGGTGTCATGAGCATCATTACGTTAAATCTTTCTGAGACATCTCACCGCTCCCAGGGGTAGCGCGTTTGCGAAAAACGTATTTCGGCTAACGACCCAATTCTGAGATTCGGTAAAACACGAGAACTACCAGTTCCGATGGGACAAAAAGCGGAACTCTGGGTTCCACTATTAAATCTCCCTGTTATTTCAATGAATTTGGCCCCCCCGTCTTTCTGCGAGCAGTCAGAGCGAATAGGCGACCGTAAGTTTCGGAATCAACAGTTCCTAAAATTCTATTTGTGAATCACAATATTCAATAAATTCAACAAGTTAATCACATGGCATGGCTCTTGCTCTATCCCGGTGAGGAGACTCCAGTTTAGCACAAGGTAAGACTCAATAAGAGAGAGGAGGTAAATAACCATGCTACATGTCACATTTGTTATAGCGATTATCGCCTTGGTCATCTCCGTGCTTGCCTATCGGAAAACCGGCGGGGCAAGGGAACTGAAGAAGACGGTCGATTCCCTGTCGTCGAGCATGGAATCCCTCAAGGACCGTGCAGGGGAAGAATTGAAGGAGCGGGTCGAACATTTGACATCCGTCACGGAATCCCTAAGGGAGAGGACGGCCGATGCGATCGATCGATTGGAAAAGACGTTGAGGAAGGAGCCCGAGAAGAAGCGCTCACCGGAAAAACCGCCCGAGGAAAAGCCATCCAGGCCCAGGCGCCCCAAAGCAAAGGAGGATTAGGAAACCTCATAATTACCGAATAGAACGAGGAAGGACCCATGAATTACGTCAAGCTCGTTCTCTTCGTCTTCGTGTTCATTTTAGCGGTCTCCTTCGCGTCGGAAAACACCCAATCCGTAACCCTCCGCTACCACTTCAACCTGGAGACGCCACGCTTTCCCATGTACCTATTGTTGTTTATTTCCCTTTTCATTGGTATCGTCGTGGGGAGCCTTGTCGGGTTGGGCAGCCGCCTCCGCCAGAAAACCAGCATCAAGCAACTTACCAAATCGAATAAGGCATTGGAGGACCGTTTGAAAGAAGCTCAAGAGACCCCGATCTCCGGCGAATACGAAACCGCGATACAGGAGGAGAAACCGACGGGGAAGGACGAGATGTCAACCACGTGACTTACGATCCAACGGACGGTCCTCTTATGAACTGGGCGAAGAGTCGCGTTCGCATCTGCCAGTTGGAAACATACAGGGTTTCTGTATACTCGGAAGCTGAGGAAAGGATTTGTCTGGGACAACATATAGCCCCGCTCCAAAGGCCAACATCCGGCGAATAAGTAATGTTCTTTGGAGATATTCCTTCCTAATGTCATTGCTCCTGCAATCAAACAAGGGAATCTAGAATCGAGCTGTAATGTTTTAAATAACTTCCGAGCTTGCTAAAATCAGTCTCCTTATGTCTAAAATTCAAAAAGGCAAGTAGGTTAAGGGGAAGGTCATAGCTAAGCTGGAAATGTGTAAAATGCGGCCAGCGGCTAATGATACGTTGACTCAAGAGGAAGTCCAATCAGGCCTCAGCGCCCTCCTAAGGGACGGGATTGCGAGCACCGCTATGGCAACCCTGACTGGCGGCGTATTCTTGGTGGCCTTTGCATTGAAGCTCGGCGCCTCCAACCTGCTGATCGGGCTTTTGGCCGCCATCCCCCCTTTGGCCCAACTGGCACAGATCCCCTCGATCTACCTGGTTGAGAGGATCCGAAATAGAAAGGCAATTAGCTTCACGGCATCCGGAGTGAACAGAGCCTTCTGGCTGTCTGTGGCTTTCATCCCATTTCTCTTCTCTGCCCCATCGGGCCTGAGCTTTCTCGTTGTGGCCATGATCATCTACTCGGTCATCTCAGCCGTATCCAACTGCAGCTGGAACTCATGGATGCGGGATCTCGTGCCCGAGGACCAACTGGGGTCCTTCTTTTCGAAAAGGATGGGTGTGTCGACCGGGTTCGGGATCGTGCTTAGCCTGGCCGCAGCCTTCTACATTGATTATTGGAAAAGAGCATTTCCAGATCATGAGCTCCATGGCTATTCGATTCTTTTTGCCGTGGGCGTTCTCGCAGGAATGATCGGCCTCTACTACATATCGACAATCCCAGAGCCTCGCATGGCACCTTCGGAGGAAGATGCCAATTTTTTCCGGTTGATCCTACAACCGTTCAAGGATGGGAATTTCAAGGAACTCATCATGTTCTTGGGTTCTTGGAATTTCGCCGTCAACCTGGCCGCTCCCTTCTTCACCGTTTACATGCTCAAGAGGTTGCAACTGGAACTGTCGCTGATCATCGCCCTCACGGTGTTGAGCCAAATAATGAATATCGCATTCTTGCGCATCTGGGGGAGATTTTCAGACCGATATAGCAACAAATCAGTTCTCGGCGTGAGCGGGCCGCTCTTTATAGGGTGCATCTTCGCTTTTACGTTCACAGCAATGCCAGAGAAGCATGTATTGACAATCCCACTGTTACTCGTGATCCACATCTTCATGGGTATTTCCACGGCAGGGGTAACTCTGGCCACGGGGAACATCGGCCTCAAACTGGCTCCAAAGGGACGGGCAACCGCTTACTTAGCCGCCAACAGCCTTGTTAATTCTCTGGCAGCTGGGATTGCACCTATTTTGGGTGGCAGGTTTGCCGATTTCTTCGCAGACCGTCAACTATCCCTGATGTTCAAATGGACGAGCCCGGGAAGGGAGCTGGCTTTTGACACGCTGCACTTCCAACACTGGGATTTCTTCTTTCTCTTCGCGTTTTTGATCGGATTATATTGCATTCATAGATTAACGAGGGTTAAGGAAATCGGAGAGGTTGAGGAGGAAATTGTCGTCCGCGAACTTATTACGCAGGTAAGGAGGGACATGCGCAACCTCTCTACGGTTGGTGGGCTCCGCCAAATGGTGAACTTTCCTATATCCATTGTTTATTTCCCCCTTTCCATCCTCACTCGCTTCAAACTGGGGAAAAAATCCGACAGATAGGGGATACAACTCATCCTTTGTCTTTTTTGAAAAATTGATATATACTCGAATACGATCGAAGCTCAAAGACAGACAGGGGAGGCCTTGATGAGCGTCGTCCTTTTGATCGTCTTTATTTGCGTCTCTTACTTAATCGTCCGGATAGGAGCGATCGCCCTCGAGATGACGGGCATGGAGAGGGCCAGGGCGAGATTTCAAGCGCTTTCGGCCTTTTCCGGAACCGGATTCACAACCAGGGAGGCGGAGTTGGTAGTTGGCCATCCCCGGAGGAGGAAGATCGCCACCTACCTCATGATCCTGGGAAATGCCGGCATCGTTTCGGTCATCGCCACCTTCGTTCTCTCCCTCAGGGAATCGGGTACCTTTCGGCCTTCGCTCAACCTCGCTATTATCGCCGCCTCCCTGTTCGCTCTGTATCGGGTTGCCTCACACCGAGAGTTTGCAAAGAAGTTGACCGGCAAGATCCGGTCTACCCTCAGAGAGAAGCTGCACTTTGAGAAGGTTCACGTGGAGGAGCTCTTGCAGCAATCCGATGGGTATGGTATTGCCTCGATCCTCGTTGGAAGGCGGTCAAAGGTCGCTGGGTTGACCTTGGGCGAATCCGGCTTTAAGGAGAAAGATCTCATGATTCTCTCCGTTGAAAGGAATGAGGAGATGATTCCTGTTCCCAAGGCTCAAACTAAGATCCGGGTCGGTGATCGCCTGATCTGCTACGGAAAATTGGAGAACCTGAAAGGGCTTGTCTGAGATAAATTAGCTGAAAGGAGGTGTACTTATGGGAAAGACCATTGTCTTTGTGATTCTCGCGGTTCTCATCCTTCTCTTCGTGATTCAAAATACCCAGGTCGTGGAGACAAGGTTCCTCGTCTGGACAATTTCTATGTCCAGATCCTTACTGCTCTTGGGTACCTTTATCATAGGGGTTGTCGTGGGCTGGTTGGTAAGAAGGCCCAAGCATAGGGGATAAACCGAATTTTTGGGGAGGTGAAAGAATATGAGTAACGAGAAAAAGGTGGTTAAAGGAGGCTTTCGAGCATCGCTTGCGTTGATTATCTCAATTGTTGCCCTCATTTTGGCCATTGTCGCCTTCAATCGAACCGGCGGACAGGCTGACCTCAACGCCCAGGTAAAAGATCTCCGGACAAAGATGGAGAAGATGAAGAAGGATACCTCGGAGAAGATGAGCAAGGTCCGGGAAGAAACGACAAAAGCCCTGGAGAAAATCGGAATAGACATTAAGAAAGAGGAAAAGAGGGAATAACCTAATAGAGCCGAGAAAGTATCTTCCAGAGGGTGGGCTGGCAAAGATTCCCAATTTGTTCTCCATTGTTCCTTTTCCTTTAAGATTTCAACTCTGCGGGGCTGGAGACCTGCCCCCAAGGTAGCGTACCGACGGCTTCGAGCAAATCGAATTGTAATCTCGTGCTTTCCGCTGATTTACTGGACACCGTCTTTTTCTTTGTCGATCAGACGGTACCGGCTCAATCCGTGTGAGAAGAGCTTGACGGAATTTTAAAGGACACAGGCTTATGAGGTAGTAAGACCTGAGGCATCCAGATTACAAATGCAACGGACCGAATGGCAGAATTACGGAGACTGATGAGCGCACCAGATCCTCCGACTACCCGGAATCCGCATTGCCCGCACCCCGGAATGATGGAATCAAAAAGCTGATTCCTCACACCAAGGGGACAAGGAGGAATTTTCTCCGATCATTCGGTGAGAGGTGATTTATAATGGCTCTATTGAGAAAGAAAATATTCAAAAAAGTCGGGATCAAGGAAAAGGTTGGGCTTCCACCAGGAACGCTTGTGCACGTAGGAGAGAGAAAAACGGAAAAGGTAAAAATCACCATCATTGATTATGATCCCAAAAATTATCAAGAAAAAGAAGTCGAGAGAATCGAGGAATGCTTCCCCTTCAGGGATAAGCCGCCGGTTACCTGGATAAACATAGACGGGCTCCAGGAGGTAGAGATTATAGAAAAGATCGGGGCCCATTTCAGCATACATCCCCTCGTGTTGGAAGATATCGTCCATACAGGACAACGTCCCAAAGGGGAGGATCTTGAGGGCTACCTTTTCATCGTCTTGAAGATGATTTATCACGATGAAAACGAAGATGAAATCCTGGGCGAGCAGGTAAGTTTGATCCTCGGTCAGAATTATGTCATCTCTTTTCAGGAAAGAGAGGGAGATATTTTTAACCCGGTTAGAAACCGAATAAGAAACGGAAAGGGTCGCATCAGAAAAGCGGGGGCTGATTATCTTGCATACTCCTTAGTGGACGCGATAGTTGACCATTATTTCTTGATCTTGGAGAAATTCGGAGAAAAAATAGAGTCTTTGGAAGAAGAGTTGGTCACAAATCCGACCCCGGAGACCCTGCAGATCATCCACACATTAAAGAGGAACCTAATATTCCTCCGCAAGTCAGTGTGGCCTTTAAGAGAGGTGATCAATGCTCTGGAGAGGGGAGAATCTCCGCTGATTACAAAGCCAACTGGCATATACCTGAGAGATGTCTACGACCACACCATTCAGGTCATTGATACCATAGAGACCTTCCGGGACATGGTTTCCGGGATGCTCGATATCTACCTCTCCAGCGTGAGCAACCGAATGAATGAGGTGATGAAAGTACTGACGATCATCGCCACGATATTTATCCCCCTTACCTTCATAGCGGGGATATACGGGATGAACTTCAAATTTATGCCCGAGCTTGAATGGCATTGGGGCTACCCCACAGCTCTCATCGTCATGCTTATAGTTGTGGGCTTCATGGTAATGTATTTCAGAAGGAAGAGATGGTTGTAAAAATCGTACCAAGAAGGTTTTAAAAGAATATTCCATATACAGGAGGGACCACTTCGGGGAAAGAGCGGGAAAAAATCCTTTAGGGGACAATGGCAAAGCCCCCATTAACCCCATTGAATCCCATCGTTAAACACAAGGATCTGACCGCGGATCTTCTCACTAACCTCCGAAAACCTCTGTAACAGCGTGAAATAATGTGAGAGGACAACTGGTAAAAGGAGAACCTGTCCATGCCATCAGCGATACAGTAGATCTCCTCATCGCCCTGGATAGGGGAACCATCGATCAAGATCTTCCCCACCTGATCGAGGATGGTGTGCTGATCTTCGACGAGGCAACGACTGGCTTCGCCTCGGACAATCCCAACCACTTGTCAGTCCCATGGAGAAGCTGGCCATGGAGGCGGGAAAGAACAAGATCATGGTCAAGTCGGTCGCCACAGGTGCCGCCTTTGCCCTCTTGGGATATGACCTGGAGCCTCTCTTAGGGCGACTTGAGGAGGAGTTCGGGGGGAAAGGAGAGGAGATCGTAAGAAACAACCAAAACAGCGCTTCCGCCGGATACCGGTATGTTCAGGATAATTTTCAAGGCGTCTCCCCGTATCACATACCTCCCGCACCATTGACCCGAAAAAAGCTGCTGCTCAATGGCAGCCAGGCCATGGCGTTGGGAGCAAATTGCTCTGGGTTGAAGTTTTACTCCAGGTATCCCATGTCGCCCTCGAGTCTAATCATGGAGTTCATTGCCTCCCTATCAAATGAGTACAACATCATCCTCGAGCCTGCTGAAGACGAAATCGCGGCCATAAACATGTGAAACAGGGGTCGATCAGACGCTGTTCGAGAGCACTTTTAAGGCTTTGAAATAACGGACGAAAAGCTGAGGCGGAATATCGCCTGATGAGAAGACCGAAACGGCCTCCCCGGGCTGATATCAACATTCTCGGGCTGGGCCCAGGTAATATCCCATTCGGTCGGATCCGAGAAGTACGGGATTTAGCCAACTCATCCTGCATTTTTATAAGAGACTCGGGTCAGGAAAGTCCGCTGGTTTGAGTACTGTATCTTCACCCCGTTAAACCCTTTTTAGCCCATCTCAGCCCGAACTTCTGAAATAATGAGAAAATAGGAGATATTCGAATAAAATTTGGGATTTGGCGAGATTTTCAACTTTCATTTTTTTCCGCATACCCACAGAACCAAAATATTTGGCCAGATTTAAACAAATGAAGCAAATGGGATCGATTAAAACCTGTTAAAACTGTCTAAAATGGGATTTTGATTTTATGTCCGTTTATGTTAATAATGAAACAGGATGACATCTCTTGTTTCGTTCCGCTCGATGCCGAGTGGAATGGCGAGGGATGGAACGAAATCAATATCGAGAAAGGAGGTAGAAGCCATGAAAATACGATCAACGTTAATTATAGCCCTAGCTCTTGTCCTTGTCTCTTTCCCCTGGAATTCAGTTAAAGCTCAAAGTAAACAAGCCGCAAAAGTCGAGGTGGCTACCGAAGTGCTGACGGAGATAATGTCCATTCCGGAAAAGGGCATCCAGCCGTCCTTGTTGCGCAATGCTTACGGCCTCGCCGTCATTCCAGGCGTTCTGAAGGCCAGCTTCGTTGTTGGAGGCCGATATGGATGGGGCATTTTAGCTGTGCGATCTAAGGAGGCCGGATGGAGCAGTCCGTGCTTTGTCTCCCTTGCCGGCGGCAGTGTTGGCTATCAGATCGGGGCCCAGTCAACGGATGTCATCCTCGTGTTCAAGAGCAGCAGAAGCATAGACGGCATCATGAGGGGCAAATATACACTTGGGGCTGATGCGGCGGTAGCAGCAGGTCCGGTAGGGCGTCAGGCCGGCGCGGCCACCGACGTGGAATTCAAGGCGGAGATTTACTCGTACTCACGAAGCAGAGGGCTATTCGCCGGGGTTTCCTTTGAGGGGGCGGCTTTGCAGATCGACCATAATTCCAACGTGGCCTTTTACGGAAAGCAGGGTATCACCCCCGGGGATATCTTTGCAGGCAAAGGCATAGAGGTGCCGGCCCGAGCAAATGAATTCAAACAGGCGTTGACGAAATATACCACTGCTGAGAAAAAGAACTGAATAATTGAAGGACCCATAAGAACCCTTTTTGAGGCCATTTAACAATCTCCTGTTGGGCAAATTGGCTTGCAGGAGTGAGGAGCTTGAATTATGTCTGATGGACCTTCTCGTCTATCCACGGTGGCAAACGTGGCTCGTCTTCTCTTTTGGAGCTTGTTGATCATCATGCTTCTTTCGCAGTGGATTGGCACGGCGTCATTAGAGAAAAA